>JAGHAG010000186.1 GCA_021161625.1 Elusimicrobiota bacterium | reverse complement strand
CTCTATCTTATGATAACAAAATTTTATTTCACTGTAAAATTTTTTTAAAAATTTTATAGAATATAAATATGAGAAAAAAACTTTTCTATGTTTTTGTTTTTGGAATTGCTTTTGCTCTAATAGAGGCATCTGTTGTGATGTATTTGAGGGCTCTTTATTATCCTGAAGGTTTTGCCTTTCCCTTAAAAATTATATCTCCTGAAATTTATACGATTGAATTTTTCAGAGAAATTGCAACAATGTTGATGCTTTTATCAATAGCATGGACTTGTGGTAAAAATTTTAACTTGAGAATTGCTTTTTTTGTTTTTGTATTTGGAATATGGGATATCTTTTACTATGTTTTTTTAAAAATTTTTTTGAACTGGCCTTCTTCTCTTCTAACATGGGACCTTCTTTTTCTTATTCCTGTTGCATGGGTGGGGCCGGTTCTTGCTCCTGTTTTGTGTTCTCTTACAATGCTCCTTATGGCAGGTCTTATTTTTTATTTTCAGGAAAAGGATGATAGAATGGCTTTAAGTGTTGGGGAGTGGTGTTTTATCTTGGCTGGCTCTTTTGTGATTTTTCTGGTTTTTATATATGATTATGCAAAATTTCTCATAACAGGAGGATTTTACAGAATATCAGACCTATTTCAAAATCAAAAATTCATAGATGCAGTTCAGAATTTCATTCCGCAAAAGTTTTACTGGTTTCCTTTTTTTGCAGGGGAAATTCTTATTTTAACAGGGCTTTTTCTTTTTTTTAAAAAAGGCAAAAAACTTCTTGCTAAATGAAAAAACTAAAAATCATTTTTTTAATTTTTCTTTTTGGATTTTATCTTTACAATTTGTGCCCTACAATTTTTGTTGGGGATAGTCCTGAAATTATAACAGCAACACATACCCTTGGGATTGCCCATCCACCCGGATATCCTGCTTTTACGGTAATATCCCGATTTTTTGTTGAAATTTTTCCGTTTGGGAATCCAGCATACAGGTCAAACTTCGTCAATGCTTTTTTCCTTTTACTTTGTATTTGTCTGATGTTTGAGGAAATCCCCATAACCTTAATTCTTTACTTTTCTCTTTCTCCTCTTGTTTTTAAAAGTGCTCTTTACACAGAGGTTTTTACCCTGAATTTGCTTTTTGCTGTAATTGTTGTTTTTCTGCTTAAAAATGGGAAAAGAAAGCACATTTTCCTTGCCTCATTTATTTTTGGAATTGGGCTTGCAAATCATCAGACACTGGTTTTGCTTCTGCCAGGAGTTTTCTATCTTCTTCACAGAAAAAAGTTTTTTACAAAACAAAACCTCTCTTATCTTTTAGTTTTTTTCCTTCTTGGGTTTAGTATAAATTTTTTTCTTCTCATTCGTGCAAAACAATCACCTGTTTTAAACTGGGGAGAACCTGTAAACTTCAAAAAACTTTTAAGAGTGCTTCTCCGCAAAGATTATGGCACTTTTGCCCTGACCGGCTCGCATTATAAGTTGAGGATTTCTTCTTTTTTTGAAAGTTTTGTTTTTGGCTTTAAATTTTTTGGACCTTTTTTTGTCTTTTTTCCTTTAACTTATTTTTTTTATAAAAAGACCCCATTTTTAAATTTCCTTTTTATATCCTTTTTCTTTACAGGACCATTTTTTTACTTTTTTTCAGGACTCCATTCTTCGAATGCAAAATTTATTGAGGCAATTATTGAGAGATTTTATCTGCTTCCATCTTTTTTTGCAATTCTTATTGGTGCACAGGTTTTAAAGAATTTAAAGTTTAAAAAAATTATAGAGGTTTCTGCTGTGCTTCTTTCGGTTCTTTTTATTTTTGAAAATCAAAAAACTTGTCTTAAGAATTTTTATTCCCTTTCTGATTTTACAGACACGGTTTTAAGGCAGACATCCCCTTCTGATGCACTGGTAATCCAGAAAGGTGCTGTTGGAGATGACCTTATTTTTGCTCTTGCCTATAAGAAATTTGTTGAAGGGCGCCCCTCTCCGCAGATTTTTTCTCCTTTTGGTGCAATTTTCCCGAGATTAAATCTCACAGATTTAAAAAAATTTGAAAAAAAATATTTTTTTGCTTTTTCAAAAAATCAGGTTCCTGCCAATTTTAAGTTTGAAAATTTTTTATGGAAAGAGAAAAGAACGTTTGAAGATGAGATTTTCTGGCGTATTTCAGGGCTTTATGACTACAGGGTGAGGTCTTTTGAGATTTTGTATTTTTATTTCAACCTTCTTGAGCATCCTTCTTTCCAGATGGCTGAAATTACAAATGTTCTGGGAGAAGATATTGACTGGCTTTTGGTAAATGTGGGTTCAATATGGCAGTCGCTTAGAAAAACCAAAAGAGCCAAAGTTTGCTATGAAAAGGCGATTAAACTGAATCCTTCACTTGCAGAAGCTTTTAATAATCTGGCGGTCTTGTATTATCACAGAAAAAATTACAAAGGTGCGTATAAATATTTTAGAAAAGCCTTGGAGATACAACCAGACAGCACAAGATTTTACAATCTTGGGCTTTCACAGGTTCGGCTTGGAAGAATAAAAGAGGCAGAGGAGAGTTTCAAAAATTCTTTAAGATACAACCCCTTAAATTACAAAGCCCTTAATGAACTCGGGTTGATTGAGTTAAATAAAGGAAACTTTAAAAAAGCTTATGATTATTTTGAAAAGGGTCTTAAAATAAATCCACAGGATGGAAATTTGAGGTTTAATTTTAAACTGGCAAAAAGCAAGTTGAAATGAAAAAATTTTTTGTTTTTTTGTTTTTTGTGAATCTTCTTTTTGCAGGAGACAGGTTTGAATTTGTGATATTAAAACACAAAAATTTTTACAAAGGCCATGCATCTTCTTATAGAAATTTTCTTGAATACTTAAATGACACAACTTCAATTGACCCGCCTCTAAAGGTGAAAGAAATTGAAATTGGAGAGGAAATTTTTGACTATCCCTTTCTTTATCTGGGTGCAAAGGGGAGTTTCCCTGATTTTTCAAGGCAGTCGCTTGAACTTTTATCCCGACATCTAAATTCTGGGGGCTTTCTTTTGATTGACGAAATTGAAGAATACAGACAGGGGGAATTTCTTAATTCTGTGAAAGAATTCTGCAAAAAAATTTTCCCGGAACTTAAACTTGAAAAAATTCCAAATGATGATGTGATATTCAAATCTTTTTATTTAAAACCAAAAGTTTCTGGGAGAAAACTTAAGAGCAATTTTCTTTATGGTATAAACAAAGACGGAAGATGGGTTGTTGTTTTTTCACCAAATGACCTTTTTGGAGTGTGGGCAAGAGATGAGGAAGGAAAGTTTCTTTTTGAGTGTATTCCGGGTGGAGAACCCCAGCGTCTTGAGGGAATAAAACTTTCGGTTAATCTTGTTATGTATTCTCTAACAGGCTCTTACAAGCAGGACATTATCCACAGGAAATTTATTGAGATGAAACTGGAAACATGGTAAAAATTTATTTTTTCCTTTTCTTTATTGTGCTTTTGCTTACTGTAAGAAAAAGATTAAATATCTTTTCAGGAATTTCTGTTTTTTTGCTCTTTCTGTTTATTGCAAATCCAAAATATAAAGTCAGGAAACCCGGACCCAAAAAAGAAATTGCAGTTATCCTGGATGTTTCAAAGAGTATGAGCACAAAAGATTGTGAAGGAAAAACAAGGGCTAATGTGGCAAAAAGAATTATTAAAAATCAAATGCTTAACTTAAAAAAATACTTTAAAATAAAATTTTTTGTTTTTGGAAAAAATTTTAAAGAAGTATCTCAAAAGGAATTTTTTTCAAAAAATCCTTTAGATAATGCAACAGCAATAACAAAAAATTTGAATAGAATTTCTGCAAACATTTCAGAAAATGCTGTAATGTTTCTTTTTTCAGATGGAAGAAACAATCAAAGCAATGAAAGTTTTTTCAAAAACCCTCTCGTAAGCATAGGGGTTGCAGGTCAAAGACAGGATGATGCAGGGATAAAAATTATTTCATATCCGCAAGATGGTTTTAAGGGTGTGCCATTTAAAGTTGTTTTTTCAGTGAGAAAAACAAATAATCTGGATAAGGTTAAGTTGAGAATATGGGAAGAGGGGAAAATCCTTGAAGAGAAAATTCTGGAATTTGAGGAAAACAAAAAGAATTTTTCAGTTGATGTTACACCGCAACAAACAGGGAAAAACATAAAATATGTTTTTGAGATTTTACCTCAGGATTCAAATGTTTCAAACAATTCAGAGGAATTTTCAATACCTGTTTTTAAATCAAATTTTAATGTTCTTTTTATAAGTGGTCGTCCTGGCTGGGAATACAGAAATTTAAGAGCACTTATAAAAGCAAATCCAAAAATCAATCTTACCTCTTTTGTTATTTTAAGAAACCCGACTGATTATATCCCCTTCCCAGAAAACCAGCTTTCCCTGATTCCCTTTCCCGTGCGCGAGATTTTTCTCAAGGACATAAAAAAATACGACCTTGTTATATTTTTAAACTTTTACTATAAAAGATTTTTGAATGAAAATTACTTTTCCCTTCTTTCCCAGCACATAAAAGAAGGCGCAGGACTTCTTCTTATAGGAGGCGAGCAGGTTTTCCAGAAAGGTGAATATTATAAAACACCTCTGGGAGGTTTTCTTCCTGTGGAAGACAGAGGAACTTTTAAAGAAGAAAAATTCAAAATCGTTGCTTCAAAAACCCATCCTGTTACATCAACAATAAGCGACATTCTTAAAGGAAGTAAAAGTTTTTTATCAGGGAGAAACGAAGTTATTATAAAAGAAAAATGCGATGTTTTGCTTAAAACCCAGAGGCAAAATCCTTTGTGCCTTGTAAGTGAGGCAGGCAAGGGAAGGGTTGGCATTATACTTACAAATGGGCTGTGGAGATTGCGTTTTGAAAATCTTGAATGTGCATATTTTTATCAGGAATTTTACCGAAATCTAATTGCATGGCTTTTAAAATCACCAATCATGGAGGAAATTTCCATATCAGGTCGCAGGGATTATTATTCTGGCGAGGAGATTTTCTTTACCATAAAGGTCAAAGGTTTTGAAAACAAAAAAGTTTATACCGAAATTCATGGAAATAATTTTAAAGAGGCCCTCAACCCTGTAATGAAGGAACCAGGTATTTTTGAGGTAAGGGAAAGGATTTCCCGGCAAGGAGTTTTTAAACTTGTGGTAAAAGTTTTTGAAAAGAAACTTCTAAAAGCAAAAAAAAGTTTTAATTTTAAAATAGAGAAGGAAAATATTGAGAAAGCAGACCTCTCCCCTGATTTTGACTTTTTGAAAAAAATTTCCCTTGAAACAGGAGGCAAGTATTTTTACTGGAAAGATTTTGATATTGGAGAATTTGCCAGGGCAGAGGTCTTTGCAAGAGAGATTTTTCCTGCAAGAAGCCCTTATTTTCTTGTGCTTATGATTTTATCTCTCGGTCTTGTGTGGTTAAAATGATTGAAGAGAAATTTAGAAAAGCCATAAAGAAATTGTGGATTAAGAGAAGTGCCTTTGAAATCTTAAGGCAATTGCTTAAATCTTTTGTTTGTTTTTCCTCAGGGGTCTTATTTTTTTCAATTATTGATTATCTTTTCCCGCTTGTATTTGAGTTAAGAAAACTTATTCTTATCTTGGTAATTTTGTCTTCAGGAACTTATTTTCTATCTGTAATTTTTTTGCATTTTAAAAAGGGCTTTAAGAAATTCTTAAGAGAAATTTCAGAAAAGATACTTTTTTCATGGGAGTTGATGCAGGCAAAAGAAAAACTCACAAACTATGGAATATCATCTGATTTGATAAATGCCGAGATAGAGCAAAGCTTCAATTTTCTTGGAAATGTTAAAGGCACGCATTTTGCCAGAATAAATTTTAAAATGATAATTTTTTCTGTAATTTTAGCATTGTTTCTTTTTGTAAATAAAGGCGCAACCCAGAGAATTCTTTTTCCTGAAAAAAACAACTTTGAAGATTTTGTAAAACTGAAGATGCGGAGTTTTGCAATTTCCGGAGAAAGCTGGAAAGTTGTTATGTATTCACAAAGGATAAAGCCTGTAATTTTTATAAAAGAAAAGGGTTCATCCTGGCAGAAAAAAAGCCCAATTAAAGATGATGGAAAATTTGTTTTTAAAATTGAACAGGTTTTAAGACCTTTTTCCTTGAGGTTTAAATGGAAAGACCTTTCAAGCAGGATTTTTAAAATAGATGTTTTTGAAAGACCGAGAGTTATAAAGCAGGAGATTTTTTTAACGTTTCCGAAGTATTTGGGTATAAAGGATACAAAAACAACATTTGGTGGAATTTCTGCTTTTCCAGAAACTGTGGTTAAAGTTGTATTGACTTCAAATGAAGAACTTTCATCAGGTTTTATAGAAGTTGAGACCAAATCAAAAAAAGGAAAAATTCCGCTTAAAATATCAGGCAAAAATGCTGTGGGAAGTTTCAAGGTCTTTGAAAAGGGTTTCTGGAAGGCACAACTTGTATCAAAAAGAGGAATTGCTTCAACAAACCCTGTTTGCTGGCCCATAGAGATTGTTGAGGATTTGCCACCAGAGATTGCAATTTTTTCACCTGCCGAAGACCTCATAATAGGTCCTTCCTTCAGAAAACTTGAAATTGAATGGTGGGCAGAGGACGATTTCGGTATAAAAAAAGTTTTGTTTCTCTATAAGAAAAATTTTGAGAAAAAGCACTGTATAGAAGTTTTTTCCGGGAACCAGAGACAGATAAGGAAGGAATTTGACTTCAAAATCCCGCAAAATTTAAAACACGCAAGTGTGATTGAATACTGGTTCGAAGCCCAAGATACCTCAGGAAAGAGAGAAAGTTGTGAGCATTTTGTTTTAAAATATGAGGACTGGCTTGTTTCCCACAGAAAAGCAATGGAAAAAGAGAAAAAACTGAAAGATGAAATTTTTTCAGTTTATTCTGAACAATTGGAATTAAACAGCAAAAGAGAACAAATAAGAAGCCAGGATGTTGAAAAGAGGCAGAGTGAAATTTCCAGAAAACTTAAAAAACTGAGTGAACTTGCTGATGCCCTTGTTTCAGAGATGAAAAAAGACCCTCTTTATGATGCTTATTTTCTTGCAGAATACGAGGGTATAAGAAGAGGAATTGAAAACACAATGAAAAAATCTTTTGCTGCACAGGAATTTTTAAAACAGGGAAAAATGAAAGAAGGTTTTTCCCTTCAGAATGAAATTCTTGATGAACTTGAGCGACTTTCCCTTTTAAGTGAAGATGTTTTTAAGAGAAGTTCAATGCAAAATTTGTCAAATGTGAGTGAAGAGGCAGAAAATCTTGCTCAAAACCTTGAGGATTTGCTTAAAGAAGGCATTGAAAAAGAAAAACTTGGTGAACTGATGAAACTTACCAGAAAAATTGAAGATATGCTTTCAGAAATTGAAAAAACAATAAAAGAAATGCCCCGGGATTTGCCTGAAGAGTTTGTAAATCAGGATTCGTTGAAAAAAATTGATTTTAATCAGACAAAAAATTCCCTTAAAAGTTTAAGAAACGCTCTTTTGAAAGGAGATATTGACAGGGCGCTTTCCCAGGCAAAAGAACTTCTTTCAAAACTGAGTCAGATGAAAAGGGTGCTTAAGGATGCCATGGAAAATGTGCCCTCAGGTGGACTTCCTGAAGGCGGCATCAAGCAGGAAAGAAATCTGCTTGATGAAATCATAACCCAACAGAGAAAACTTTTACAGCAGACCAGGGATATTTTGAGCACAAAATTTGATGAAATTTCACAAATCAAGAAGAAAAAGTTTTTAGAATTAAAAAAAATTTCCAGCCAGATAAAAAAGTCATTGACAGATTTTTATAGAAAAAGGCACAAAAAATTCGGCTCTGATGCAGGAAAACTTTCTTCTTTTCTTTATGACCTTTACAGAAATTCCCATGAAGCCGACCGACTTCTTTCAAGAAAAGCCATTAATTTTGAGAAAAAGTTTGAGGAGATTAATAAAAAGTTAAAGAGTATTTACAATATGTCTTTAAGTTCCGAGACCCTTGGCAAGTTTTCAGAAGTATCAGACAAGATGGATGAATTTTTTGAAGTATTTACGGAAACCCAGACCATAAAATTCAGCGAAGAGGAAAAAAAGCAGCTTCAAGATTTTGCGTTTTCTCAGGATGAAATCTCAAAAAAAACAGATGATCTTACAAAAAAAGTTTATGAGTTTTACAGAAACTCTGCACAGTTTCCTCAAAGAATAATTTCAAATCTCAAAGAGGCGAAGAGAGAGATGCAAAAATCAAAGGAGGCGTTTGCGAATTTTCTGCCACAAAATTCTGTTCCATCGCAGGAAAAAGCGATTTATTTGCTTGAAGAAATTGGCAAAAATTTTTCACAACTTTCGTTTGTAAGTGGCGGTGCATCAAAACCAGGAAAAGTTCCCTCATGTTTCTCTGCTCAAAGAAGTATATCAGGTGGTGGTATTGGATTCAATGTTCAGGATTTTGAAATTCCTGTAAAAAAAAGTTTGTCTTTTGATAGAATTTTGAGGGAGCTGCAGGATATAAGAAAAGGACCTCTGCCAAAAAATTACAGAAAAATAATTGAAGATTATTACGATGAATTGAGTAAGTAATTTTTGCTGTTTGCTATTCGCTAAAGGAATAGAGGAGGCATAATGAAAAGTTTTCATTTTAACACACCAAAAGAGATTTATTTTGGTAAAAATTCTTTTGAGAATTTGAAAAAAGGGCTTTTAATTGTAAGTCCGTCTGTCTGGAAAAACCATTTTGAAAAACTCAAAAAAATTGATTTGAAACCAATTATTTTTAAAAGGCAAACTCCCACTTCAGAACCAGGCGAGAGTGACATTGTTTTTCTTTCAAAAGAAATTAAAAAGCACATTAAAACAAAAAAGCCTGAAAGAATTGTTGCTGTTGGTGGGGGCTCTGTTATAGATGCTGTAAAAATTGCCCTTCAATTTGTCTGGCAGAAAAACCTAACATTTGAAGATATTTACGCACACCGAAAGTTTGTGAAAAATAAAATTCCTCTTGTTGGTGTTGAGACAACCTGTGGAACAGGGACAGGGGTTACTGCTGTTGGGGTTGTTCTTGGCAGGGATAACATAAAAAGAGGAATTTTAAATGTTTGCCTGCTCTGTGATGTTGCTATTTATGACCCTGTTTTTTTATATAAACTTCCAGAAGAAGTTGTCATAAATTCAGGGATGGATGCTTTGACCCATGCTGTTGAATCATTTTCTTCAAAAATCCAAAACCCTCCTGCAGACACCCTTTCCCTGAAAGCAATAGAATTGATTGTAAAAAACATTAAAAAAGCTTCTCAAAGAAATAAAAAAGCCCTTGAAAACCTGCACTGTGGAAATATGCTTGGAGGTTTAGCATTTACAAATGCAAGGCTTGGTATCTGTCATGCCCTTGCTCATTTGATAGGGGGCAGATTTGCAATTCCACATGGAAGAATAAATGCAATTCTCCTGCCTTATGTGGTTGAATTTAATTTTCCCTATACTCAAAAATACAGGGAAATTGAGAGAATTTTGAAAATAAAAAATTTTGTCCGATTTTTAAGAAGATTAAATGAAGAACTCAGAATAGAAAGTTCCTTAGAATTTCTTGGTGAAAAATTTAAAAATCAGATTTCACAGATTGCCCGTGAGTGTGAGCGTGCAAAACTTGTTGAGGTAAACCCCTGGAAACCAAAAGCCCACCAGATAAAAAAACTGCTTGAAAAAAGTATTAAATAAGAGGACAGAGGAAAGTCCGCCTATGCTAAAGCTACGGCGGATATATGTAGCTCGAGACCCTTGGTCTGCTAAAAAAATGATATGGAGACAAGGAAATAAGGTGACAGGGTGACTAAGTGACGAGGTGACAAAGTGATATGGAGATATGGAGACAAGATGATAAGTAGAAAAGTAAAAAAGGGGAGAACCCCCTACTTAATCTCCCCCCTTTTAGGGGGGAGATTGAGAGGGGGGACTTATCAACTAAAAGAGGGAAGGGTTTTGAATATTTGAATTTTGATAATTTGAACTTGTTTACCCCGTTAGATAATTTCATATCTCACGGGGTGAAGAATTTCGGATTTCGAATTTAGGATTTGATAATATGGATTGTCATTTTGCATTTTGTCCCGTATTTAATACGGGATTGAATTTTAAATTTCTGTTAGCGAGCATATTTCTATCCACTATCCTCTATCCACTTTCCTCTATCCTCTTTCCACTATCCACTATTCGCTATTCGCTGTTTGCTATTCGCTATTCACTGCTCACTATTCACTATTTACTAATTTACAATCATTTGGAAATTGTCAAAATTCAAAGTAAAATAATATTGAAAAAAAGAAAAAGGGGGCATATAAAGAAAAGCAAAATGAGATTTAGTTTTTGCAGATTTATTTTTAATATAGGGATAGTTTTTTGTATTTTACTTAGATCCATACTTTATGCTATTGATAAACCAATTCTTTTAAAAACAAACAGCAAGACAAATCCCGTTTATGTTGAAACCCCGGAACCTGAATTTTCCTGGACAGTTCAGCCGGACACTGCAACACAAAATTTCTATCAGATAAACATCGCAACCTCTTCTGATTTCGGAGCAATTTTCTGGGATTCAGGAAAAACATCTTCAACAGTAAATTCCTGCACTTATTCAGGTCCCCAACTTTCAGGAAACACAACCTATTTTTGGAAGGTTCGGCTCTGGGAGATTGAAACCGACACAGGCCCATGGTCCGATATAGCAACCTTCAGAATGAATTTTTTCCTAAAAAAAGGAAATTTCCGTCAGGATGATAAAATCACAAGTTTTGGCTGGGGAGACCTTGACAATGATGGAGACATTGACCTTGTTGTGGGAACAAAAGGCAATTCCTCATATACGAGATTTCTTGAAAACGATGGAAGCGGTAATTTTTCAGTAAGGATGTCAACACAATACGGAAAAGATATAGGTGGTATTGTTGTGGCAGATTTAAACAATGATGGTTTTCTGGATGTAATAATTGGCTGTTTGATTGACCACATTTCACAGAATACAGAAAGTGAAATATATATAAATTACGGCAATTTTAATTTTGTAATGACGCACAAATTAAATGATGTAAAAACCCAGTCCATTCTTGTTTATGATGTAAACAGGGATGGATATTATGACATAATTGAGGGGATTGCGACAGACGGTGAGGCAGGTTCTGTAAATAAAATTTATTTTGGAAATGGTGATGGCACATTTTCAGCAGCACAGAATATCTGTGAGTCAAACAACACAAAGTCAGTTGCAGTTGCAGATTTAAACAACGATGGATACTGTGACCTTATTTCTTTAAATTACTATGCGGATGTTGGGGCAAAGAGCACACCTCTGGAAACAGCAATTGTTTATCAGGGCGATGGGGCAGGAAATTTTACAAAGGTCTGGGAAAGCGAGGCAGATTATTTTTCAGCAGTTTCTCCCGTTGACCTTGACAGGAATAATTCCATTGATTTTGTAGCTGCAACAAACAAACAGGACACTCAGTCCGGTCCTGGCAATTATGTTACCCAGTATTATAATGGTGGGGATTTTAATTTTGTGGGGATAGATATTTCAGATACAGGACCTGAAGCGCATGTCCCTGCTCTTGCCTGTGTTGATTTTGATAACGATGGATGGAATGACATCATAATGGCTTGGATGGGTGGTGCTGATAATTACACAAGAGTTTACAGAAATGATAATGGTAGTTTAAAATTGTTTGAAAGAAGTGAAACCCAGACCTATGCTTATGCACTTGCTTTAGCAGATTTCAATGGCGATGGATTTATTGATTTGCTCACAGGTGGTGAATATGGAGGTGCATTTTATTATTCAAATACAGGTTTAAATACACTACCCCAGTCCCCGACGAATCTTACATTTGAGTGGCGCAATGGTGAGCTTTATCTTGGTTGGGATGAAGCAACAGATGCAGAAACCCATCAGAATTTGCTCCAGTATAACCTGAAATTAAGCGATGAATCACAAACAATTCTTTCCCCATTTACAGGACCGATTTTCAGTGAATCCGCTGGTTTTTATGGCAATGTTGGGATGAGTTCCTGGACAATTTTAAATATCCCGAGGAAGACATATTTTTTCTCCATTCAGACAATTGATGGATATGGTGGCATGAGTGATTTTTCCACAACCCTTACAGTAAATGAAAAGGCGTATCCTGGCTGGGATACAGAAAATTTGCTTGCATCAACCTCTACCCGCCAATACACAAAAGCAGAAGTTTTAAGCGACTCGTCTCTTGAACAGGGAGAGGTTAAGATAAACTTCAGGGTAAAGGATTATGAAAAAAATAAGGTAACTCTTGGAAATTTTGGCTATTCCATAAATGGTGGAGCAACATGGACAGACCTTGCTGATGATGATGATTCTCTTGAAGGATTTTCCCCCAATCAGTTTAATACAGATGATAATTTTTCATCTGCACCGGATTATTCTTTTAACTGGAAGACAACAAGTGTATCTGATGACCCCGTCCTTATTGCCACACACACCTATAATGCAAAAATAAGATTTAAAGCATACGATGGTTATGAATGGAGTGATTACTGTTATTCGCAGGATTTTGAACTTGACAACATGAGACCAACTGCTCCAGGAAACCTCACATCTTCAGGCAGATACACTGCTAACTCCATAACCCTGAATTTTGGTTCACAATCAACAGATGCAAATTTTGACGAATACATAATTTATTACAATTTGTCCACACCTGTTAATGAAATAGATAATGTGGGGCAGTGGGATTCGCTTAAGGATTTGAATCTTGGTTTTGTTGATTTTAATGGTGCTTCATCCACAACAATAACAGGCTTAAGTGAAAACACGACCTATCATTTTATAATTTACGCATACGATATTTATGGCAACAACAACTATTCTTCGCAGGTCTGTTCTGTAAAAACAAATGATATCCCTTCAGGGCAGGGCGTTTCGGCATCTCAGAGAAAAGATGGTTCTGGCATTGTTGATTTTGTGTTTAGGGGATATGATGTTGACAGGGATTCGTGGAGTTATTCTTATTTAAGAGTAAAAAGACAATCATCTGTTTATACAATAACACCCTATCCAACAGACCCTCTTTACACAGAAGAACTTGTTTTTTCATCAACAGGTGCATTAAATCATTTTGTTTTTAATGCAAAAGAAGACCTCGGTGGTATTTATCTAAAAGATGCTCAGGTAGTAATAAAAGTTTCAGATGGTATAGATGAATCAGCAGAGTTTTACTCTCCCACCTTTGACATAGACACAAAGCCACCAGAAGGGATAACGCGTTTTAAAGTCAGAACTTCTTTTTCTTCATCAGTTGAACTTCAGTGGAATCTTGATGATAATGACGATGAAATAAGTTATTCCGAAGACAATTTAAACAGATTTGAAATCTGGTATGGAACTTATTCGGGAGTGGTTAATTCCTCTCCCAGTTTTTCCTGTCAGACATTTTCTCCAACAGTTGGCAGTGAATTGAGAAGGACAGCAGAGGTTACGGATTTAATTCAGGGGATGAGATATTATTTTAAGATGTATGCATGGGATGATTTTGGAAATGTTTTTATCACAGATGAGGTCTCTAAGGTTACAGGCACAGGTCCTGAGTCAAACATAGTTTCTGTAACTCCAAGAAAAGATGGTTCTGGAGTCATTGAAATGACTGTCTCAATGAAGCATCCGGATGGTTTTGATAGTTTCTTAAAAGTGATGTATTCAACAGTTTCTGACAATGGCCCATGGAATAACATCACAGTTTCTTCGCCTGTTTGCTGGGCTGTAATTGATAGCACAATGGTTTTACTTCCTGAAATAGGTTATTCAAATGTAGCCTACTATCAACTTGGAACTTCCTCACAGCCAATTATAACCTCATCAGGCACAGTGCAACTTTTTTTTAACTGGTTAAGCAGGCAGGAACTTCCTGATTTTGAGGGGACTGTTTATATGACAACGCTTGTAAAAGACATAAAAGGAGTTCAGCAGTATGTTAAAAAAATTTTTGGTCCTTTTACAATAGATAATCTTGACCCGATTGTTTTTGGTGCAAGTTATTCTCATGGAAGTGAAATTTATGACAATTTGTCAGCGGATTTGCGAATTTACTTAAATCAGGCCCCATCCAGTATAGATTTTTCAAAAATTTACATTACAACATCTCCCTGGAGTGGAGGGGCTTATAGAATAGAAATTTCAAGTGATGAATATAATGAAAGCATTTCTTCGGCAACTCTTCATTTTAAACTCGCACAACAAAAATGGGAAGAACTTGCAATCTGGAGCAGGTTTTTTTCCTCAATTTACCTCAATGTTTCAACTTCTGCTTTTGTTGATGAATGGGGGAATTTTGTAAAGGGAACATCCTCCCTTGTTTCCTGGCAGAAAGATGAAACTCCTCCTTTAATTCAGAGTGTATCTTACGGGAAGAATCCTGAAACAGGAGATTCGGGCTTGAAATTTCAGTTCAGTGAAAACATCTATTCTATTTCCCAAGAAGAGGTAAACAACATCAAACTTTATCTTACACAGGAAGGAGCATCTGCAATAACATTTGAAGATGGGCTTACAATAAGCACAACTTCTTCAAAGAGAATATACTGGTTTTATCCAAGTCGTGAAAAACATATTCAAATTATCACTTCAGGCAAAGCAATCCTTTATCTTTCCTGTGGTGAAATTACAGAGGATTATTCAGGAAACAAAAACAATGTTATTACTCAGGAAGATGGATTTGGTGTAAATGTTGAGATTGAAACCGACCCCCCAACAATTTCTTCCTATTCCCCGGATGGAAGCGAAAAAGTTTCTCCACAAAACTTAATTGTCCGGGTTGTTTTTTCAGAGCCGATGTATGAGCCTTCAATAACTCAGGATGCTTTTTTGTTTTATGCTGTGAGAAATCCTCAGGGTGAGCAGATAAGCGTTCCTGTTTCTTTTACAGTTTCCTATGATGTTAACACAAGAACTGCCTCCCTTTATCCTTTAACTGATTTGAAATATGGATACAAATATGAGGTTACTGTAAAACCACAGGTACAGGACCTTTATTTAAATAGTATGGCATCCTCATTTTTCTGGGATTTTGAAACAAAGTTTGACCTTTCTCAAGGGATAAAAATTTCTTCAGGATGTGTTGAAATTGAAATTTCCCCGAATGCTCTTTCAGGAGCAGGGGAGGTAAAGTTTTATATAGACAGTATTGATGAAAACATTTTAAACGCATTTGAAAATGCCTTACTTTACAATGACTTTGCACATCACAGGATAACAGGAACCATTGCAACAGTTGAAATTCTGGATGAAAATGGAATACCCTATACAGGTGAATTTCAGAATGATGCATACATAACATTTTATTATACAGATGACAATGACGACGATGTTGTTGATGAAACCTCTCCACCTGTAAGGGTTGCCTCACTTGCGATTTACTGGCTGAGTGGAGACAGGTGGATAAAGGTTCCAACCTCAACTCTTATAAAGGAAGAAAAAAAGGTAAGGGCTTTAATCAAACATTTTTCAACCTATGCTCTTATGGGAAGTAAAGTTTTTGAATTATCCCGAGCCCATCCCTATCCTGTGCCTTATAGAAAATGGAAAGACCTTTCAGGTAATGGAATAATTTTTACAGGGCTTCCTTCTGAAGCAACAATAGAAATTTATAGCATTCTTGGTGAGAAGTTAAAGACATTTTTCTATCATGATGCAGGTGCAAGTGTTATTGGTGCATACCAGTGGAGTAATGTTGACCTTCCATCAGGAATTTACATTTACCGCATTTTGTCAGGGGAAAATGAAAGAAGAGGAAAAATTGTGATTGTGAGATGAAAATTTTAAAAATTTTGACCTTTTTGTTTTTGATTTCAGGGGCAAAAACTTTTGGTTCTTTTGAGTTTCTTGAAATTCCCCCTGATGCTCCAACACAGATAAATGGCTTTAATCCTGCAATAGAAAGTTCACAGGATGTTTTTAAGAACCCATCTCTTATTTTGAACCGCTCAAGAAAGGAATTTTTTCTTGGATATGGTATGTGGATAGAGGATATTACTTCTAACAGTTTTTCCCTTTATTTTCCTTTTTCCCATAATTTGGGTTTCGGAATTTCTTATTTTATGACGGATTACGGTAAAATAAAGGGTTATAGTGCCCTTGACCAGCCACTGGGAAATATATCAACTGGTTCATCCCTTTTTTCATTTGGTTTTGGTTTGAGGGTTTTTAAAATACCATTTGGCATTTCATATTCAAAAATTTCCCAGAAACTTTCAGACGAGGATGAAGGCAGTGGGGAGATTTTGAATTTTGGAACGAAATACAGAATTCTTGGGCTGGATTTTGGTTTGAACTTTTCTATGCCACGGGGAAAAGTTAAATACTCTTCTGGATCTCAGGAAGATGAAATACCATCATTTTTGAGAGCAGGGATAAAAGCCCCTTTGAAAAGATTTGCTTTATTTATTTCAGATACAGTGTCTCAGGGTGATGCATATTTTAATTATGGAGTTGAGGCAAAAGTTTCTGGGAATCTGGTTTTAAGGGCTGGACTTGAAAGCAGAAAAACAATTCGCGGAATAAATTTTGGCTTTGGAATTACTGGTGAGAAATTTCTTCTTGATTTTGGAATTTGCGGAACAGAATTTGGAAAGACAGTACAGAATATTTCCTTCAGGTATAAATTTGGGGCATCGACTCTAAAAAGCAGACTTTTGAATGAGGCAAAATACCTTTTTAATCAGGGTTATTACATAAAAGCGGAAAAGATTTTAAAGGAAGTTTTAATTCTTGACCCCTCAAATAAGAAAGCAAGAAAATACTTAAGAGAAATTACAAGGATTTTAAATCCTGCAAAAAAGCCTTCCAGTAAAGAAGGGCAATAATTGTTTTTGAGTCAGTGATTTTTTTATCCTTCACCATTTTCAGGGCTTTGCCAAAAGGGAGAATTATTTTTTCAAGAAATTCATCTTCATCTTTTTTCATTTTTGCAGGTTTCAAATTAAGACCTGCAAACAGATGAATTGCCTCTGTTGAGATTGCACAGCTTGGAAAATAGGTTAAAAGGTAAATAATTCTGCCTGCCTTAAAACCGGTTTCTTCAATAAGTTCTCTTTTTATACAACTTAAAGGGGTTTCATTTCTGTCAAGTTTTCCAGCAGGAATTTCAAGCATAAATTTTTTTACAGGGTATCTGTACTGACGGATGAGAATAATTTTATTTCTATCAAGCACAGGTAAAATTGCAGCCGCTCCCCTGTGGGTGATGTATTCTCTTATTGCTTTTTTCCCGTTTTGAAGTTTTACAGTGTCGCAGTAGAAATTTACAATTTTGCCTGAATAAATTTTTGCTTTTTTAAGAGTTTTTTCTTTTTTTAGCATTTTTTATTATAAATTTTTTTCTTGAAAAAACAAGGGCGGATTTGTAGAATAAATCTATGCAGGAT
>JAGHAG010000190.1 GCA_021161625.1 Elusimicrobiota bacterium | reverse complement strand
ATTTTTAGTAAGAAAAAAAACAACAACTGTCCCTGGTATCAAAAAAACTAAATTCAGCAGATTAAATTTTGTATCAACTTTTTTATCGCCTTTTTTTTCACTGTAATATGAACCCCTTGTAAGAAGAAAAATCAATGCAAGAGCAATACAGGAATTTGCTGCAATACTTCCGGATGCATTTCCGACAACAACATCGCTTTTGCCCAGAAAAGAAGCAAGACCTGTCACAACAATCTCAGGGGAGGATGTTGCAATTGAAACAAGAACAACGCCAATTAAAACAGGGGAAACCCCAAAATGGCGGGCAATTATTACACAGTTTTTTACAAAAATATCTGCTGATTTTGAAACAAAAAAAAAGGCAATCACTGCTGCTGATAAATAAAAAAGTGTTGTCATTTATTTGTTTTTTTCAAGAAGAGGAGTTATTGTTTTTAATTTTTCTTTTGAAAGTTTCACATATTTTGTTTCTGGCGGGGAAAAACAATCTACAACAGTCCTGAACCAGAAATACGCATTTTTCAGGGGATTTTCTTCCATCCTCATCTGGTACTGCACCTCAATTGCCTTTCTTAAAACCTCGGCTTTGTAGTCATTGCCTTTTATTTTTGAAATTTCTTTATCCCGCCAGTTTTTGAGATATTTCTCCTTCAATGCTGGATTTTCGTGCCATTTAAGATACATAATGCCCTTTTTGTATGCGCTTTTTGCCCTTAAATAAATATCCACATAAATAATTCCGTTTATCAAAAGCCACACGCCAAAAACAGCAAGAATTGTTTTCATATATTTCAATACTTTTTTATGCTTTGGCTTGTCCTCTTTATTTTTCACTCTCTACCTCTCTGTTTTTTCATTACTTCTATAATGTCATCTGCTGTTTTGCCTTCTGCCTCAGCACTAAAATTCAAAATTATTCTGTGTCTTAAAGATGGCAACAGAACTTTATCAACATCTTCAAAATCAACAGAAAACCTTCCCTCAAGTGCAGCTCTGATTTTTGCTGCAAGAATTATTGTCTGTGCTGCACGGGGCCCTGCCCCCCATGAAAGCCATTTTATCACATCAGGGTCTCCATCAGGAAGACGGGTTGAACGAACCGTGTCAACCGCATATTCAAGAACACTTTCAGGCACAGGAATTTTTCTTACAAATTCCTGAACTTTAAGAATTTCCTCTTTTGTTATGACTTTGTTAAGTTGTGGTTCAAATGTTGATGTTGTTTTTAAAACAATCTCTTTTTCCTCTCCCTTTGAAGGATAAAAGATGTTTATCTGAAAGAAAAATCTGTCAAGCTGCGCTTCTGGCAGGGGATAAGTTCCTTCCTGTTCTATGGGATTTTGTGTCCCTATAACAAAAAAAGGTTCCTTTAAAACATAGGTTTTGCCACCTGCAGTAACCTTTTTTTCCTGCATTGCTTCAAGCAATGCTGACTGGGTCTTTGGTGGAGTCCTGTTTATTTCATCTGCCAGAATCAAATTGGCAAAAATCGGTCCTTTTATAAATCTGAAACTTTTTTTGCCTGTTTCAAGGTTTTCCTCAATAACATCTGTGCCTATTATATCTGATGGCATAAGGTCAGGAGTAAACTGTATTCTTGAAAATGTTAAATCCAGAATTCTTGCAAGAGAGGAAACAAGCAGTGTCTTTGCAAGACCAGGGACCCCAACAATAATAACATGCCCTTTTGCAAAAAGGGCAATTATCAATTGCTCTATAACATCATCCTGCCCAACTATGACTTTTGCAATTTCTTTTCTTATCCTGTCAAATTTTTCTCTGATTTGGAAAACTTTTTCCTTATCGCTCATCTCTAAAATTTCTCCATAAATTTTCTTGCAAACTCCTTTGCCTCTTTATATGTGATGCTTCTTATAATTTTCTTTACTTTTGGTATTGTCATTGGAGTCATACTTAATTCATCTATGCCCAGTCCTATAAGAAGTTTTGTAAAATTGGGGTCGCCTGCCATCTCCCCACACATGGCAACTGTCTTTCCCAGTTTATGGGAAACTTCTATTACATTTCTTATGAGTCTTAAAACAGCCGGATTCCATGGATTATAAAGATAAGAAACATTTTCGTTAATTCTATCTGCTGCAACAACATATTGTATAAGGTCATTTGTTCCTATGCTTACAAAGTCAACTTCTTTTGCAATCAAATCTATGTTTATGGCTGCAGAAGGCACTTCTATCATTGCTCCAAAGGGCATTTTCTCATCAAATGCTATGCCTTCACTTCTCAATTCCTTCTTTGCCTCTTCAAAAAGTGTCCGCACTTTTTTCACTTCCTCAACAGTTGCAATCATTGGAATCATTATTTTGACATTTTTGAAGGTTGATGCTCTTAAAATTGCCCTGAACTGTGCTTTGATTAACTGCGGAACCTTAAAATAAAGTCTCACCGCTCTTAAACCCATTATTGAATTTTTTTCAGGTGGAAGAGAAATTGATTCTGAAATCTTGTCCGCACCTATGTCAAATGTCCTTATTGTAACTGAATGAGGAAGCATTTTTTCACAGACAAGAGAGTATTTTTCAAACTGCTCTTCTTCTGTTGGAATTCTTTTTGCATTCATAAAAATAAATTCTGTTCTGTAAAGTCCTATGCCTTCTGCCCCATAGGCTAAAACTGTTGGAATTTCCTCAGGAATTTCTATGTTGGCAAGAAGCGAGATGGTTTTTCCGTCAATCGTAACCGACGACATTTCAACAAGACGCTGTAAAGAATGCTGCTCCTCAATGTATCTGTTTTTCTCCCTTGTATAACTTATTATTGTCTCTCTGTCAGGTTTTACAATTACAATGCCATTAACCCCGTCAACAACTATCTCATCGCCATTTTCTACTTTTTCAACAATGTCTTTCACTCCAGAAACTGCAGGTATTTCAAGAGACCTTGCAAGAATTGCTGTGTGGGATGTCTTACCACCAACTTCTGTAACAAAAGCACTTACAAGATGTTTTTTCATTTTTGTTGTATCAGCAGGAGTTATTGTTCTTGCAACAATGACAGAATTTTCAGGTAATCTCTCCCAGTCAAATTCATCCTTTCTCTCAAGTAAATACCCCATAATCCTGTGTCCGAGTTCTTCAATGTCTCTTGCTCTTTCTCTTATGTATTTGTTTTCTATTTTTTTAAACTGTGAAACAATTTTCTCAAACTGTCTTGTAAAAGCAAATTCGGCATTGACATTTTCCTTTCTTATAATATTTTCGGTTCCATCTATAAGGATTCTATCTTCAAGAAAAAGCCTGTATCCTTCAAAAATCTGCCCCTTTTTTGTCCCAACCTCTTTTTTGACTTTTTTTTCTACTTCAAGGATTTCTGCTTTTACTTTATTTACTGATTTTCTGAATCTTGCAATTTCCTGCTTTATTTCGTTTGGCGGAATGCTTCTTCTGTGCACTTTATAAACATCTCTTTCAAGCAGAAAAACCTTGCCAATTGCAATACCTGGCGAAAGGCCCTGTCCTTTAAAAACCATTCATCCCCCTATTCATAAAAATTGTTTTCAACAAGTTTATCAAAATCCTGAGCCATTTTTAAGGCATCCTCTCCTTCAAATTTAACCTCAATTTCATCCCCCTTTGCAATGCCAAGCGTAAGAATAGATAAAGGTGAGTCAACCTTAACTTCTATATCTCCCTTTCTTATGTAAACATTACTTCTGTAATTTTTTAAAAAATTTTGAATTGTCACACCTGTTCTCACATGAAAACCATCTTCAAGTTTTATAATGTACTTTCTTCTCACTTCGTTGTCCCTCTTATTATTTTCTTCCCTCATCTTCCCTCTTTTTTAATTTCATCCGTAAATCCCCCCTCTCAATCTCCCCCCTAAAAGGGGGGAGAAACAGTAGGGGGTATTTCTTTTTGGCAGACCAAGGGTCTGCATCTACATATATCCGCCGTAGCTTTAGCGTAGGCGGACTATCCTCTATCCTCTGTCCTCTATCCACTTTTTTTCTTGTCACTTTATTTT
>JAGHAG010000070.1 GCA_021161625.1 Elusimicrobiota bacterium | reverse complement strand
GTCGGCTTGTATGACCTTGAATGCCTTAAAATTTCAAAACCTGCTGATTTAAAAAGAGTAATTGTGGACTCCTCAAGCGAACCCTTTGGAATTCCAATCTTTAATTTCTTCATAAATCACCTCTTTTTCTTAAATTTTAACTAATTTTTCAGAAATTGATAAGGCAGGTTAAATTTTTACTGGATAAAGAACAATTGTTGCTCCAGATGGAATATTTTTTATCTTCTGAGGGTTTTTGATTATTTCCAAAAGAAATCTCCTGGCAAGTTCAAGGTTCTGTTCCATTAGTTTTTCTCTGACTTTTTTACTATTTCTTACCCTTCTCATAGCCACACCTCCTCAAAAAACCTCTCCAGTTTCTTTTTTACGATTGACAAGTTGACTCTAATTCTATCGGAATCTGTTAACTCAATAAAATATAACTTTTCCACAAATCATTCCTATATTTCTATCATCAACCTTTCCTTCAAAATTATAAAAATTACCCTTCTAAAAAGCAATAACTTAAAAAATTTTTCACTTTTCAGGGATTATTATAAAGTTAGTGCGCAGATTACTGCAAAAAGAGCAAAAAAAGCTCCAAGAAAACAGGATAACTCAATTCCAAAAACAGGAATAAAAAAAACACTGCCAAGAAAAGAGCCAAAAGAAGCACCCAGAACATCTGCCCCATAAAGATGAGAAACAGATTCCGCTTTGAATGTTTCAGGATAAAGACAAACTCCCAGAGGAAAAACAAAACCTATGAAAAAACCTGATAAAAATGTGAGAATAGGAAAAATAAAGGCGATTTTTATTTTTACCAGAAAAGGAAGAAGAAGCAAAAAAAACAAAAACAGAAATTCAAAAATTTTAAGCAGACTTTTTGGTCTGTTTTTAAGGGAAAATCTTGACGATAAAATGCTTCCTGCAGAAATCCCTGCCATTGAAAGGGTCATGAGAAGCCCTATTCTGTAATAAAGATAGCCGAATAAAACCTGAAAGCTGAATATTACCAGAATTTCTGCAAGAATTCCTGCAAAGGCAGTTGCAAAAACAATGCCTGCAACAGCAATTTTCTTCATTTTAAACTTTTTCAAAAAAAACAAAAAAATACCAGAAAATCCCCCCAGAAAAACAAAAACCCATAAGACATTCAAATCTGCAAGTTTAATTAAAAACAGCGGAATTTTATTTGCAAACTGCGAACCCCAGAACAAAATTCCGTAAAAATAGCAGACAGGTGAAAAATCTCTGTTTATTTTTACCTGTTTTTTTTCTTCTATCCATCTCAAAACTCTTTCAACCCTTTCTTTAGAAAGCAAATATCTAATGTAATACGGCGTAAGATATGTCAGTTTAACTTTTCTTTCTTTCAACCTTTCTGTTAAAAGTTCTTCGTCTATTTCTTTTAAATTTGCAAGAAAATAACCCCTTAATCCTGCAACAACCTGACAATTTGCAAAAACTTTTTTCAGGGTCTTGAAAACAGAACCACAGAGGAATTTTATCTCTTCATTCATATAATTTTCAGAAAGGTCAAGCGCAATTTCAAAAACTCCATCCTTTTTCAAAACTCTTTTTGCTTCTTTGAAAAACTCAAATGTGTAAAATCTGTTTACAAGTGCGGTTTCAGGGTTTGGCATATCTACAATTACAACATCAAATTTTTTATCTGTTTTTTTTACAAAAAATCGCCCGTCTCCATAGACAATTTCAAGGCGCCTGTCAGAAAAGATCTTTTTGTCTTTAAAATACTTCTTTGCTGTTTCAATTAAAACAGGGTCAAGTGCAACAAAAACTATCTTTTTTAAGGGGTGTTTCAACGCCTGCTTTGGATTTTCCAGCCCCCCTCCAATAATCAAAATGTCTTTCGGATTTTTATGGGAAAGAAGGGCGAAATTTACAATTTCCTCACTATACTGGCTGAAGGAAGTAGAAAAAAATAAACTTCCGTTTTCATAAAAATTGAAATCTTCTCCCATTTTTACAACAGAAATGTTGGCATAAATGGAGTTTTTGCTTTCAATCAATTCAAATGGTTTCCACTGGAACGAAAGAAGAAAATTATTTATTTTTTCAGATTTTAAAAACAAAAAAGCGAGCAAAACAATCCCTGCAATTGTAAAAACTTTTTGTCTTATTTTCTTGAAAAAAAACAGCAGGCAAAAGAAAATCACAAAACTTAAGAAAAAAACAGCCCTGAAAGTGTTTCCTTTTATAAGAAAAAAACTTGTGATAATCCCGCCAGAAATTCCGCCCATTGCCTCAAAAGCATAAGATTTTCCTGCAAGGGGAACTGATTTTTCCTCAAACGAAAAAAACTTATAAGCACTAACAAACCATGCCCCAATCAGAAAACAAATAAAAAAAGTTACCAGAAAAGAATATAGAAAGAGTGTTGAGATTCCAAGAGCCTGCGTCGGGGTTTTTTGAAAAAAAGTTTTCAAAATTCTTACAGCAATTAAATCAAGCGGGAGAAGAATTCCAAGGAAAATTGCCAAGCTGGTAAACTTTTTAAAATTTACACCAAGCACAGAACCGCAGAAAACTCCTATCATCCACAAACTTAAAATTATCCCGAGAGAAACTTCATTTCCTGAAAAAACAACCATCATCTCCCTTAAAAGAAAAATCTGAAAACTTAAAGAAATAAACCCAAGCACAAAAAAGGGGATAAACTTTTTCTCAGACATTTTTTGAAAACAAAATCAAACTTATGCCAAAATAAATGAGTACAAGTGCAGAAACTATTTTAAAAAAATAAAAAATTTTTTCTTTTTTTCTTGCTATTTGAGAAAAGAAACCCACTGTCATGCTTAACGGTATTAAAGGGGAAATCACAGTCCCGAGACCAAAAGCAAATCCACTTAAAAAACCCTCCAATACATTTTTTGCTGTTGCTGCTATGTATGTAAGAACTGCAAGAAATGGTGCGCAGGGTGAAAATCCAATCAAAAGACCTATTAAAAAAATGCTGTGCTTTTTTTGAGTTAAAAATTTTCCAAATCCACTGCATTCTCTATTTTTTCTTAAAAGATAAAAAAAACCCATTAAAACCACAAAAACACCTAAAAGAAAACGGATATAACTTTTTTCACCGCCAAAAATCTGTAAGACAATTTTAAACAAGGCAACTGCAAGAAAGCCAAGAACCGAACAGGCAAGCAATCTTGCAAAAGAGAAGATTAAACTGATTTTTAACCCTTCTCTCCAGTCACTTCCTTTTGCAAAAACATAAGACAGGACTACAGGAGCACAGAATAAAAGACAGGGACCAGAAGAAAGTGTCAATCCCGCAATGAAAAATTTTATCAGAGACATATTTCAGGGTTAAGGATTAAGCCCATCGCTCCGCTCACTTTAAGAATTAAGTATTTCATCTTTTCCATCACTTAATCCTTAATTCTTAATCCTTACCACTGGTTTATCATTTGTCATTTAATTCTGTCCTCTTTCCACTATCCTCTATCCTCTATCCTCTGACCTCTATTTTTATTTAAAAACTCCATAAATTTTTGTTCCGCAGAACTTACATCTGCCTTTTATAATGTTGTTTTCCAGAATCTGATAACCTGTTCTTTTTATAAGGAGTTTTCCGCAATTCGGACAATAGGTTGACTCCCCTAAATGCCCGGGCGGGACATTTCCAACATAAACATATTTCAAACCCTCTTCAATCGCAATTTTTCTTAACTTTTCAACTGTTGAGATGGGAGTTGGCGGATAATCCTTCATCTTGTATTGAGGATAAAATCTTGAAAAATGAAGAGGAATTTCATCACCGACATTTTGCTTTAACCAGCGTGCCATCTTTCTTATTTCCTCAGGGTTGTCATTTAAAGTCGGGACAACTAAATAAACAATTTCAAGATGAACCCCTTCCTCTTTTATTGTCTTTATTGCATTTAAAACGGGAGCGAGTTTTCCTTCCACAACATCCTCATAGTATTTTTCGTTAAACGCCTTTAAATCAATTTTTATTGCGTCAACATATTTGCAGAGATGCCTTAAAGGTTTGAGGTTTATAAAACCTGCACTAACAACAACTGTTTTTATGCCTTCTTTTTTTGCAAGTTTTGCTATGTCGAGCATATATTCGTAAAAAACAACAGGTTCAGAATAGGTAAAGGCAATTGTCTGTGCTTTTGCTTTTTTCGCAAGTTTGATTATTCCTTCTGGCGGGATATAGTAACTTTTTAAATCTTCCACTCTTGCCTGAGAAATCTGCCAGTTCTGGCAAAACTTACAGCCAAGGTTGCATCCTGCTGTTGCAATTGAAAAAGCAGATGTCCCGGGTAAAAAATGATAAAAAGGTTTTTTTTCAATCGGGTCAAGGTGAACCGTGCAGGGTCTTGAATAAGAAAGAGTTATGAGTTTGCCGTCCTGATTTATTCTAACACCACAGATTCCTCTTTCCCCTGGCTTTAAGGTGCATTCCCATGGACAGAGTTTGCATTTTACTCTATTTTTCGGAAGTTTTTCATAAAACATTGCTTCCTTAAACGGAATTTTCTGGACTTGGGACTGTGATTTTTGAGAAATTTTTTCCTTTTTTTTCATCTTTAAAACTTCCTCTGCAAACTTTAAAAGAGATTTTTTCACTGCCTTAGAAACTGCAATGGATGAAATTGTCGCACCTGTAATTGCGTTTATGTCTTTGCCAACTATAATTTCATCTTCAGGAGTTTTTCCTTTAAATTGAGAAAGAAAAGCAAAGGGGTTTTTAAAGTATTCCGGGGTTTCTCTGTGTTTCAGGATTTTAAGCCCTTTTATTTTTGCTTTTAAATCAATCCCCACAAGAATTTCTATTGGACCGCCATATCCTTTTATCTCAGGGGCAAGGTCTGTTGTTAAAAAAGCATAGCCAGAAAGTTTCTTGTCTTTGTAGGCTTTAAAATATCTGAAATTTTCTTTTTTTTGAGAAAAAGAATTACAGTCAGGAAAAACTTCTTTGAGTGCCTTCAAAATTTTCGGCGGAATGTTGCTTTTTTCTGGATTTGTCTTATTAAAAAATATCCCTGCTGTTATTATCCCTGCAAGGATAAAAAAAATAATGCCTCTTTTTATAAATTTCATGCTTCTTTATTTTAAAAAATTGTAAGAGTTTATTTAACCCAGATTTTTTATTAGAAAAATCTGTCCTCCGGACCGCCCTATCTCTGATAGGGCGGGGTTAACCCCGCCCAGCCTTCTAATCATCATAATTCTAACCTCTTCTTTAACCCTTGCCAAGCACTTCCATACTGCTTTAACTTTCGATTTTCTCTTTTTTTATATTTTAGCACATACACATAATACATAGGCATAGAAGGCTGGGCGGCCTTTCAGGCATCCAGCCCTTTTGTAAAGGGCTGGATGGGTTTAAGTTTTGCTCTTTCCGTACTCTTCAAGAAATTCTGTTATTTTATCACCTGTTGCAGTTGTTATCTTAAAAATATCCTCCCTGTCAGGTCTTTTTGCAAGGTAAAAGGTTTGCTTTTTTTCACCCAGATACCAGATATGGGTTCTTCCATCTTTTGTCTTTATCTCAATTGTAATTTTTTCTGTAAATTTTTCATCATCTGCAAATCCAAATCCGTTTATATTCAAAATTCTGCTTAAAATATCGTCAAAATTTTTGGGTTTTGGACCTTTAAATATCCAGGCAGCAGAACTTTTCTCAACTGAATAAACTTTTTTATCATCACTGATTTTAAAACTTTTAACATCATCCATCTGGATTTTTGCAATTACTCTATCTCTGTAAAAATCATCTCTCCTTGTGAGGATGTATTTTGCAAAACCCCTTGCAAGATAAACATCATCTTTGCCCTTAAACCTTGCATAAAAGGATTGTGCATCAGGACCTGTTTTTCCAATAAGAATTTCAGGGGTTCTTTCATCAATTTTTACAAGAACACAATTTGCTGTGCTTACTCCATATTTAAAATGTTCCTCTGGTTTTGTTGAAATAACCGCTTCAAGTTTCAATTTTTCAAGATTTTCAATCAGATTTAAAACCCTGCTTTTGTTTGCAAGAAATTTTCTTGAGGTGCTCTGACAAACAAACCATTTATCTTCTTCTTTTTGAAGGAGTGTCTGTCTCTTATTGCTTTCATCTGTTATTTTTATACTTCCTGTTCTCTTCTGTGTGATTTTTTTAAAAGGATAAATTTCAGATGGTCTTTTTTGTAAAATTGCATGAATAATAGCAAAAACCAGAAGCACAAAAAATAAAATTGCGATTTTATGCTTCATAAATTTTTTGAAGCACCTTCCTTCTTGAAGCATTTTTACGCCACAAAATTATTCCTATTAAAAGCAGAACAAAAGAATTTCCAAAAAGATTTACATATTTGAAAAAAAGTTTTGTCCCTGCAGAAACTTTCTTAAGGGGTCTGAATACAACTCCTTTTGTTCTTATTGAAATCAAATCCTGGTCCTGTATGAGCCAGTCAATTATGTTCATAAAAAATGTGAGATTTGCAGGGTCCTGCACGGTTTGAGGTTCTATAAATCTGGAGGTGCCAACAAAAATCAGACGCTCTTTATCTGAAACAACCGAAACCCCTAAAGTAAAAGGACCACGGGGGGGAGCTGGTGGAATTATAAATCTCTGAAGAGGATTGAAAACAGTAATTGTATCAAGCCAGGATTTTGGAGATGAAAAGATAAGTTCTGTTGTTTTATACTGCGTTGATTTTTTTACTTCAAAGGCATTTACGAATGGAAGCACCACTCTTTCCATCCCGAGGGTGGGGGGTGTTTTTGCAAACTTTGTTGCAACAACAAAAGGCGGGTATTCCACGATGTTTGAAATTGTGAACCATCCCCTTCTCTGCTGAACTCCAATTCTCTGATTTTGCAAATCAAGAACCGTGCCATTTTTCAATTTTAATCCATATTCTGAAAGAATTTCTGAAAGGTCTGCTTCAACTTTTTTTGCATAAAAACTTGTAAGCGGCACATCTAACTTATCAATAAAAAACGCTGTCGGGACCTGCTTTATGAGGGTTTTGAGTTTTGTCATATTTTCTTCATCAATTTTCTTTTTTGGAGAAATCACAAGAAGTGCAGAAAAATCTCCTAAATCCTTATCAAGTTTTACCTTTTCCATTGTAAATCTGCCCTCAAACTGCCCCTTTATTGTGTCATTATCGTCAAGAGTTGTGCAATCAAACTCGTCAAGAACACCAATTTTTTTATTCTCAGGATTTATAAGTTTTTTTATGGTTGATGAAATAAGATATTCAAGCCCTTCTGTTTCCTTTATAAAAGGAATAACCTCTTTTCTGTCTTTGTAGTAAAAAACAAGTCCCATGTATCCTTCTTTTACTTCATATTTATCCGCCTCAATGCTTGTAAACTGTATTGGATAAACCCCTGCCTGCATGGCTTCATCTGCAAGTTCTTTTTCTTTTGCAGGGTCTTTTATTTCAATTTTAAATTTTGCTCGTTTGTATGATCTATATTCTTCAAGCAAATCCTCTGTGTATTTTTT
>JAGHAG010000175.1 GCA_021161625.1 Elusimicrobiota bacterium | reverse complement strand
TTGTTTCTCACAGAGGAATTTCTAAACTGAATATAGGAATTTCAAAAGAGAAAATCACCTATCTTGGAAATTCTTTAAAACCTGCCAGAAAAATTATTCACCTGAAAAAAGAGTTTGTTTTTCCTGGTGTGATAGACCCTCATGTTCACTTTTATCTGGCTGCTTATGGAGCAAAAACAGGGGATGATTATTTCAGCGGTTCGGTTTTAGGGGCTCTGGGTGGTGTTACTACATTTATTGATTACGCAATACCAAAAAGCAAAAAAGCATCTTTAAAAAAGGAAGTTTTTAGAAAGGTAAAAATTGCACGGGAAGAAAGTGCTCTGGATTTTTCCTTTCACCCACAAATTCTGGGCTGGAATGAAAAAATAAAAAGGGAAATCTTAGAATTAATCAGAAAAGGTTTTCCAACTTTTAAAATTTTTATGCCACAAACAGAAGGTTGGGGAGTAAATGACTGGGAAATTTTAAAGGCAATTGAATTTACGAGCGAAAATAGAGGGGTTGTTGAATTTCACGCTGAAAATGGGAGTTTGCTGGATGGCTTAAAAAAAGAACTTATCAGAAGAAAAAGAACAAAACCGAAGTTTTATCACTTCACAGGCAATTCACTCTGTGAGGCAGAGGCAGTATCCTGCCTTTGTTCTTTGGGAGGGGCAGTCAATGGGACTGTATATGTAGCACATCTTTCATCTGAAAAATCCCTTAAAATCATAAAAGAAGCAAGGAAAAAGAAAATCAAAATTTTTGTAGAGACCTGTCCCCAGTATGTTTTTCTTGATAAAAGTGTTTATAAAACAAAAAGAGGTTTCTTATTCTGTCTCAATCCAGTTTTAAAATCAGAAGAAGACAGAAAGTTTCTTTTCAGTTCACTTTCCAATGGAATTGACTGGATTGGCACAGACCACTGTTTTTTTAAGTTTAAGGACAAACAGAAAAATAAAAACAATTTTTTAAAAATCCCGAAGGGGCTTCCTGGAATTGGAATGAGTTTTCCCCTGCTTTTTGAAAGCAAGGTTTCGTATGAGAAAATTGCATATCTTCTTTCATATTCACCTGCAAAACATTTTGGATTTAAAGAAAAGGGTGAGATAAGGTGTGGTCTTGATGCTGACCTATTTGTACCTGAAAGGGGAAATTTTAAAAGGATTGCAAAAAAGTTTGGTGTTTATGACTGGTTCCCCTATGAAAAAATAAATTTTGTTTCAAAACTTACAATTCGCAGAGGTGAAATAATTTTAAATAAAGGGTATTTTTATGCCTGCAGGGGCTCGGGCAGGTTAATTTACAGATGTTTCTAAGAGTTTTTTTTAATCTGATTGTTCTGACAGGGCTTGGGTATTGCCAGGAAATTTTCAAAACAGAAACAATTACACTTGGAAAAACAAAGATAATAAGGATTGTAAAAACTCAGGGGAAAAATTTGAGTTTTTCGTTTAATGGTGGAAATTTTAAATCCTTTCTGGTGCCAATTCCAACTCTTGCACAGGTAAACCCTGAAAAACTTGATGAAGTAAAGCCTGAGATCAGGCAGGCGGTTATTTTTTTATTCAGGCGCAAACCCTCACAGAAAATTCTATCGTATGTGAGAAAGTTTCTTTTAGATGAAAATCTCTGGGTAAGATGGGATGCTCTTGATGTTGTTCTTAAATTAAAGGACACCTCTCCTCAGACAATAGAAAACTTAAAAAAACTTTTTTTTGACCCGTGTCCTGAAATCAGGTTGAAAATTGTAAATTTTTTTGGAAGTTTGAAAGATGGGGAAAACTTCAGGGCTGTTTATACGGCTGTTCTGGATGAAAACGAAGAAGTAAAACTTTTAGCTTTGAAAATTCTGGAGAAAAGAGTTTCTACAACAACAATTGTAGGAATTGCACAGGAATTGATAAATGACAAAAGCACAAATGTAAAAAAAGAGTGTATGAAGATTTTGATTAAAAACAATCAAATGAGTGAAAAACAACTCTGTAAATATCTTTCATCAAAAGAAGTTGAAATAAGAAGAATTGCTTCTGAAATTTTAAAAGACCTGGGCACGGAATTTGCAGTTCCATATCTCATAAAAGCATTGCAGGACAAAGACGAAATTGTCAAAAAAAATGTTCAAAAAGCACTTGATAAAATACGAAAAAAATCCAGAGTTCCACTATAAACAAAGTGTGAATAAATTCACATTGGAAAAAAGAAAAGTTTTTTCTATAATTTATAGTATCGGAAATTTTCAATTTCCGATGTTATAAGGTAAAATCTTTTATAAAATAAGGGATAAATTTTTTAAGATAGTCAGGGAATAGGCGAGGAGTTATGAAAGCAGTAAAAAATTATAAAGAAAACGGAAGAAAACGGGAGTTTCAGGGGGCATAGCCCCCTGACTATCTTATGAAAAAGAAACTTATTTTTACATCAAAATTTGTGTTTTTGGTTTTTGATATACTTGCCTTGGTTTTTGCCTACAAAATTGCAAACATTTTAAGACATAAAACATACATTCCCGAGTATTACACGGAATTACTTATACTGGCAATAATATTTCATGTTATTTTTTTCTATACAGCAGGCTTTTATAGAAATCTTTTTATTGCACCTGTATATGAATTTTTCCGGGACATAAGGACCTGCGGACTTTCATATGTGTTTTTGATTGCAACAACCTTTTACTGGAGGGAATATTCTATTTCCCGATTGATGCTTACATACTTTTTCGTGTTTTCCGTTATCTTTGTTTTTGTTGAGAGAGTTTTGTTACGGAATTTACTTGATTTTGTTTTGCGAAAGTTCTTTAAGCCCGACAGAGTTGTGATTATTGGCACCGGGAAAATCCTTTCGCCTTTGAGAAGGAGATTAAAAAAGAAACATCAGGCGGCACTGTGGCTCAAAAAATATCCACCAAGAGAAGAGTTGAAAAATATTCTTGCAAGGAGAAATTTTTCAGAAGTTCTCATTGCACATTTTCCAATAGACCACCGCAAAACAGTTGAAATTGCAGAACTCTGCGAGGAAATGGGGATTTCTTTTCGTGTTGTCCCGGATATTCTGGAATTAAAACTCGGGGACCTTGTAATGGATGAACTTCTTGGTATTCCTGTTTTAAGATTAAAACCCACTCCTCTTGCCGGGACCCACCTTTTTATGAAAAATGTGTTTGATGTATTTTTTTCCTTATTTATTCTTGGGGTTCTTTCTCCGTTTCTTTTGATAATTGCTTTTATAATTAAACTAGACAGTCCCGGTCCGGTGCTTTATATTCACAAACGAAGAGGAAAAGGGGGGAGGGATTTTAAATTTTACAAATTCAGAACGATGTTTACAGGTGCTGATAAAATTTTCAACGATATAAGAGAAAAACACTATCAGGAAAAGGGAGCGCTTTTTAAATTAAAAAATGACCCCAGAGTAACACGGGTCGGGAAAATTTTAAGAAAATTCTCTATTGATGAAATTCCCCAGTTTTATAATGTTTTAAAAGGGGATATGTCTGTTGTAGGACCTAGACCCCAGATAATACCTGAGGCAGAAAAATATGACAGCTCTGCAAGAAGGCGACTCAGAATAAAACCAGGAATAACGGGTCTGTGGCAGGTAAGTGGCAGGAGCGAACTGCCATACAGCGAGATGATTCGTTTAGACCTATTTTATGTTCAAAACTGGTCAATGGAAGAGGACTTTATGATAATTTTAAGGACAATTCCTGCAATTTTTAGAAAAAAGGGGGCATACTGATGAAAGTTTTGTTTTTGTGTGCAGGTTATGCAACAAGGTTGTATCCTTTAACTTTGGATAAGCCAAAACCACTTCTTCCTATTGGCGGAAAACCAATTCTGGATTATTTGCTTGAAAAAGTGGAAAAAATCCCTGAGGTTGATGAGGTTTATGTTGTTACAAATCAGAAGTTTGCCTCAAATTTTGAAAACTGGGCTGCGAAAAAGAAATTGAGGTTTCAGGTGAGAGTTTTCAATGACAGAACCCTTACAAATGAGACCCGTCTTGGAGCAGTTGGGGATATGCAATTTGTTATTGAAGAAGCAAAACTTAATGATGACCTGCTTGTTATTGCAGGAGACAATCTTTTTGAATTTGACTTAAATGATTTTGTTAAAAAGGCAAAGCAGAAAGGAATTTTAATTGCTGCAAGATACATTGAAAACCTTGAAGATATGAAGAGATATGGAGAAATAGAAAAAGATGAAGATGGAAAAATAATTTATTTAAAGGAAAAGCCGGAGAAGCCCCGTTCTCATCTTGCTGCAAGTTGTGTATACTTTTTCAAAAAGGAATCTCTTTCATACATAAAGAAGTATCTTGATGAGGGGAACAACCCTGACCAGCCAGGCAGATATATTGAATGGCTTTACAAAAAGGTTCCTGTATTTGTTTACGAATTCAGGGAAAAATGGTATGACATAGGAAACATGGACCAGTATAAAAAAGCAGATGAGGAATATAGCAGGAGGCGGAATGAAAAAATTTGAATTTACTTCGGAATCCGTGGGTGATGGGCATCCAGATAAGGTTTGCGACCAGATAAGCGATGCGGTATTAGATGAAATTTTAAAATCCGATTTAAAAAATAATCTTGTTCCATATAGATTAAAGAAATCTGACAGAAGAGGTTCCAGATGTGCCTGTGAAACATTTATTACACTCGGTCTTGTTATTGTTGGTGGTGAGATTACAACACAAGCAGAACTTAATGTAAGAGAAATTGTCAAAAGGGTTTTAAAAGAAATTGGATATACATCACAGGATTATGGTTTTAATTATGAAACCTGTGCAATTTTAAATGCCATAGGAGGACAGTCCCCGGATATTGCTCAGGGAGTGGATACAGGAGGAGCAGGAGACCAGGGTTTGATGTTTGGCTTTGCCTGTGATGAGACCCCGCAGTATATCCCTGCACCAATAGAATTTTCTCACAGACTTGTCAGAAGATTGAGAGAGGCAAGAATGAACAGGGAAATTTCGTATCTGGGTCCTGATTGTAAAAGTCAGGTTACTGTGGAATATGTAGATGGCAAACCTGTAAAAATTAAAAAAATTGTTGTCTCATCCCAGCACACAAGGGAAGTTGTAGAGGAGAAAAATGGCAGACGATATATGAAGGAGAGTGCAAAAGAAGAGATTATTGAAAAGATTGTAAAAAAAGTTTTACCTGAAGAAATGCTTCAGGGATTTGATTTTAAGAAAGATTGTCTGATAAATCCAACAGGTGTTTTTCTTGTCGGAGGTCCTCAGAGCGATACAGGTATGACAGGAAGAAAACTCATAGTTGATACTTATGGCGGAATGGTGCCTCATGGCGGGGGCGCTTTTTCTGGAAAGGACCCCACAAAAGTTGACAGGTCTGCTGCCTATGCTGCAAGGTATATTGCAAAAAACATTGTTGCTGCCGGTCTTGCAAAAAGATGCAATGTTCAGATTTCCTATGCAATTGGTGTAAAGGAGCCAATTTCAATTTTTGTTGACACTTATGGAACAGGAAAAATTCCTGAAGAAAAAATTCTGGAATTGATAAAAGACGAAGAAATCTTCCAGCTTATTCCATCAGGTATTATTGAAATGCTTGACCTGTGGCGACCTATTTATCGCAAAACTGCCTGTTACGGACATTTTGGAAGACAACCCCAAGATGGTTTTTTCACATGGGAAAAAACAGACAAAGTTGAGATTTTAAGGAAAAAAGCAGGAATATAATAAAGTGATAAGGGAACAAGTAAAAAAGTGAAAAAGTGATATAGAGATATGGAGACAAGATGATAAGGAGTAAAGAGGAAAAGTGGAAAAGAAAGTTAACACCATTTACCACTTACTACTCACTACTCACTATTTAAGAGGAGGTTGAATGAAGTATCATGTCAAAGATTTAAAACTCGCAAAAATCGGAAAGAAAAGAATTGAATGGGCTTCCAAAGACATGCCTGTTTTAAAACTTATAAAAAAAAGATTTGAAAAACAAAAACCCCTTAAAGGCATAAGGATGTCTGCCTGCCTTCACATAACAGCAGAAACAGCCAACCTTGCCAGAACCCTGAAGGCAGGGGGGGCTGATGTTGTTTTATGCGCTTCAAACCCACTTTCAACTCAGGATGATGTTGCTGCTTCTCTTGTTAAAGATTTTAAAATTCCTGTTTTTGCAATAAAAGGAGAGGACAATAAAACCTATTACAGCCACATAAAGGCAGCCATTTCACACAAGCCAAATGTCACAATGGATGATGGAGCAGACCTTGTTTCAGCAATAATCAAGCAACATCCTGAACTTCACAACGCAATTTATGGGTCTATGGAGGAAACAACAACAGGAGTAATAAGATTAAGAGCAATGGAAAAAGATGGTGTTTTAAGGTTTCCAATAATTGCTGTAAATGATGCTGCAACAAAAAATCTCTTTGACAACCGATACGGAACCGGGCAGTCAACAATAGATGGAATCATAAGGGCAACAGATATTTTGCTCGCAGGAAAAAATTTTGTCATTGCAGGATACGGATGGTGTGGCAGAGGTGTTGCAATGAGAGCAAAGGGTATGGGCGCAAATGTTTTTGTTACAGAGGTAAATCCAATAAAAGCCATAGAGGCACAGATGGATGGAATGCAGGTTGTAACAATGAGCCAAGCAGCACCAATTGGAGATGTTTTCTGCACTCTTACAGGAAATATAAATGTCATAAGAGCAGAGCACTTCAAAAAAATGAAAGACGGTGCAATTGTTTGCAATTCCGGACACTTTAATGTTGAAATAGACATACCAGCATTAAAAAAACTTGCAAAAAAAATTAACAGAAATGTGAGAAATTTTGTTGATGAATACATTCTTCCAGATGGAAGGTCAATTTTTCTCCTTGCAGAAGGAAGGCTCATAAATCTTTCTGCAGCAGAAGGGCATCCTGCCTGTGTTATGGATATGAGTTTTTCAACGCAGGCACTTACAACAGTGTTTTGTGTAAAGAATAAAGGAAAACTCTCACCAAAGGTCTATGATGTTCCCCAGAACATTGAAAAGCAGGTTGCCACTTTAAAATTGAAATCAATGGGAATAACTATAGACAAATTGACACCACAGCAGAAAGAGTATCTTTCTTCCTGGCAGGAAGGAACATAATAAAAGTGATATGGAGACAAGAAAATAAAGTGACAAGAAAAAAAGTAGATAGAGGACAGAGGATAGAGGATAGAGGATAGTGGATAGAGGGAAGGTGAAGAAAATAACAGAGAAAGCAAGAAAAATCAAAATTTTTGCAATGGATGTGGATGGAGTTCTTACTGATGGAAGAATTGCAATTTATGAATCAGGAGAGGAACTCAAATTCTGGAATGTAAAAGACAGAATTGCTTTTTTTATTCTGAAAAGATTGGGATATAAAACCTGCTGGATTTCTGGAAGAAACTGCACACAGGTTCAAAACATGGCAAAGGACCTTCTTGTTGATGGTGTATGGCTTGGAGTTCTTCAAAAAGTTCCTGTTTATAAAGAGTTAAAAAAGAAATTTAAAGTCAGAGATGAAGAAATCCTTTTCATAGGAGACGACCTTGTTGACATTTCTATTTTGAAAAAATGCGGTCTTTCTTTCTGCCCTTCTGATGCCTGTGAGGAAGTAAAAAAGGTTTGCGATATTGTCTTAAAGAAAAAGGGCGGAGATGGGGCATTTCGGGAAGCAGTTGAAATTGTTTTAAAAGCAAAAGAGCAATGGAAGGACGTTCAAAAATTTTACGGTTTTTAATTTTTTTTATTCTTTTTACAGGATGCACAAAACCAAAAAAATATGTTTTTCAATTTGAACAACAAATGCAGGATTTGACCATTGAAAGAATAAAAAAAGGAAAATTGCTCACCCAGATAAAGGCAGAAAAATTGACAAAAGCAAAAAAAACTTTTCTTAAAAACTGTCAGGGAGTTTTTTATAAGGCAACTTCTAAAGTTTTTTTCAGAGCAAAAGAAGTTTATCTTACTGAAGATTTGACCAGAATTCTTTTTATGACAGATGTTTATATAGAAGACCAGAGGACTCTTGAAGAGTGGTTTATAAAAAAAGTTAAATGGAATCCTCAAAAAAAGGTTTATTTTTCCGATTATGAGGTTCGCAAGAAAACACCGACAGGAGAAGTTACAGGCACAGGCTTTGTTGCAGATGAAAATTTTGAATGGATTGAGATAAAAAACCCCCGTGTTTTTGAGAAAATTAAAGGTTAATTTTTTTCTTGTTTTTGTTTTGTGTTTTTTGCTTTCAGCACAGGATAAAATTTTTATAAAAGCAGACAAAATGATTTTTAAAAAAAATGGAATTACAGAATTTAAGGGAAATATCTTATTTAAAACAAAAAATTTAAAAGGCACTTCAAAAAAACTCAAAAAATTTTCAGATGAAAGAGTTTTAGTTCAAAAGGATGTGTATGTAATTGTCAAAAGCACAGGAAAAAAACTTTCTCTATGGACACAGAAACTTTCTTTAAGTCAGCAGGATAGCAAAATTTATTCAGATGTTGCCTCAGAATTTCTCATAGAAATTTCAACAGGTAAAAACTTGAACCAGAGTTTCAGGATTTTCTGTTCTTCTTTTACTGGAAATTATGATAAAAAAGTCTTTATTCTTACTGGAAAACCTGTTAAAATAAAGGGCGATGGTTTTTATGCATATGCTAGAAATGTTTTTTTGTATCCCAATTTTGCAAAACTTAAAGGTGAAGTTTTCATTGATTATTTTAAAGACCCTTTTTGCCAGATATCCTCAAATTCAGGAATTTTTGATTTTAAGATACAAAAATTTTCTTTTTTTGAGAGCGTAAATGCTGAGGTTGTTGAGGTAAAGTAATGTTAAGGGCTGAAAATCTTGTAAAAAACTATGGCTCAAAAAGAGTGGTGGATGGGGTGAGCATTTATGTAAAAAGAGGAGAAATTGTTGGACTTCTTGGCCCAAATGGTGCAGGGAAAACCACAATTTTTTATTCAATTATGGGTATAATAAGACCTGACAGAGGGAAAATTTTTCTTGATGATGCTGAAATAACGGACTTTTCTCTGGATAAAAAAGCAAGGATGGGGATTGGCTATCTGGCACAGGAACCCTCAATTTTCAGAGGGTTGACTACCTATGAAAATCTGTTAGCAGTTGCAGAATTTCTTGAAAAAAGCCCTGAGGAAATAGAAGAGGTTATAGAAAAGATGCAGATTCATCACTGCCGTAATGTAAAGGCATCCCATCTTTCAGGTGGTGAAAAGCGAAGAACTGAAATTTCAAGAATTCTTCTCACAAATCCTTCATTTCTTCTTCTGGATGAGCCATTTGTAGGAATTGACCCAATCGCTGTTTCAGAATTAAAGAAGATAGTGCTTTCTTTTAAAGAACAAAATCTCGGAATTCTTATAACAGACCACAATGTCTGGGAAACTCTCAAAATCATAGACAGAGCATACATAATACACAAAGGAAAAATTTTAATTGAAGGAGATAGAGACAAACTTCTTGCCTCACCTGAAGCAAGAGAAATTTATCTTGGTAAGGAATTTGCTATAATGTAAAAAGGAGGATGCGTGAAAATTTTAGCCACAAATTTTGATTTAACAGATTCTCTTGAAAAGTACATTTTGAAAAAGTTTTCACCTTTTAAAGAGAAAATGCATCTTGAAAATATCTCCATAACACTTTCAAAAGTAAAGAATGTTTCAACCGTGCAATTTTTAGGAAGGGTTCCACATGTAAAGCAGATTATTAAAATAAAGCAACAAGCAGATGATATGTATCAGGCAGTTGACAAAGTTCATGCCTCAGTAAAGGAAAAAATAAACAGGGTAAAAACCATTTATGAGAAACGCAAAAAAAGAGGAAAAACTCCTGTCCAAAACTTTTCAGAAGAAGGTAAAAGAATTTCAATCATCACAATGAGCAGATGGGAAGCACTCAACAAGATGGAAAAAAACAATTATAATTTCTGGCTTTTTGTTGATAAAGAAACAGGAGTTTTTACAGTAATATACAAAAAGGAAGATAAAGAGATTGCCTATCT
>JAGHAG010000130.1 GCA_021161625.1 Elusimicrobiota bacterium | reverse complement strand
TTATTGGGATTTAGGATTTTGAATTTGTTTGGTGCTTGGAATTTGGTGCTTGAAATTTATTTAAGAAGAAATGTAGCTCGAGACCCTTGGTCTGCCAAATAAAGTGATATGGAGACAAGAAAACAAGATGACAAGCCCCGTTGGATAGAAAACATCCAATGGGGCAAGTGGAAAAGTGAAAAAGGGGAGAACCCCCTACTGTTTCTCCCCCCTTTTAGGGGGGAGATTGAGAGGGGGGACTTATCAACTAAAAGAGAAAGTAGAAAAGTTAAAAGGTGGAAAGGTTAAATGACAGATGAAAAAAATGAAATTGGTTAAACGTTTAACCTGGGAAATTTTGGGGATTATTTTTCTGTTTTTATCAGAAGTTTTTGCATGGACACAGATGTCCATAAGAGGGGAGATGAACGAATGGGGTGTGGACTGGATGGAAAAGCAACTTACAGCCCAGCACTGGCACTGGCTCTGGAAAGCAACCACAACAGATACAAACCTTGAATACAAGTTTGATGCAAGTGGAAACTGGACATCAGGCCAGATTTACGGAGACACAGATACAGTCGTTACGAATTCAGGCACAGCAACACTCACAGATGTTGAAGGAGCAAACATTGAAAGTTCTGTTGAAGCAGGCGAACCTTATATCTTTTCCTTTGACACAGAGGGAGCAAATGACATGAGGTATGAGGTTACAAAAATAACAGGTCTTGCAATGTGCGGAAATGGTTTTGGTCTTACATGGACATCAACAGATTCAGCAAACAAAATGACTCAGGATTCAACAAATAAAGCAATTTTTACAAAAATCATAAACATAACATCTCTTGATGAACTTCAATTTAAGTTTGTTCCAAATATGCAGTGGAATGACCCTATAGGAGAATCCCCATGGGCATTTACTCATTCCACAAATACAGTTTTATCTCCAAGCATTTCTCTTGCAGTTTCGTATTCAACAAAAATTTACATAACAGATGGAGCAAATCTTTCCATAACCCCATCAGAGACAGGAAAATACAAATTTACAGTAGACCTTGAAAATAGAATCTGGTACACAACTGATGCAGAACCTCCTCAAAAAATATCAGATTTAAATGCAAATGGAGATTATGGAAGTATTCTGCTTACATGGACTTCTCCAGGAGATGATGGAACAAGAAATTCCTGTTCTGGAAAATTTGAAATAAGATATTCAAGTGTGTCATCTTTTAACTGGAGTGAAATGAGTGAAAAAATTGAGATTTCCACAAGCATTTCACAGGGTATTTTATTTTCAAAGTCAATCACAGGTCTTCTTCCCTTAACATCATATTACTTTTTCATAAAGACCTATGATGATGAGCAAAATGCATCAGACCTTTCAAACAAAACAACAGGTTTTGTTTTAAATTCATCTCCATCTTCTCCGTATGGATTTTCGCAGGCAGATTTAAGTTCCAATTCTGTTTCTTTTAATCAATGGGTTTCTACAGATATTTTAAAACTTTCATTTTCTCTTTTTGACCCTGATACAGCGGACAGGGTGAAGTTTAACATTGTGATAAGCAGTTTTTCAGATTTTTCTTTTGAATTTGTAAGTTCAACATCAGGACTTCTTTCTCAGGGTTCAACCTCATTTATAACCCCTCTTCTTTCCGAAGGTTCGTGGTGGTGGAAAGTAAAGGCAATTGATGAACATGATGCTGAAAGCATTTATTCATCTGCAACGATTTCATCAGGAGAAAAACATTTTGGTATAGACCTTACTCCCCCATCAAATGTTGGCTGTCTGAAACCTGCTGATGGTTCATTTAATCTGACAACGTCCACTTCACTTACAGCAAAAATTGTACAGGATTCTTTAAGTGGTGTTTTGGGTTATGAATTTGAAATAGATACAACCTCTTTTTTCAATGGCACAGAAAAACAGACATCAGGGCTTTTATACTCAAATGTCTGGTCAACAGCAACCCTGTTGTGGAATACCACCTATTTTTGGCGTTTGAGAGTGAGGGATATTGCAGGAAATGTTTCTGGATGGAGTTCCATCTTCACCTTTATTACTGCTTCGACCCCTCAAGCTCCAGGGAACTTCACAGGCACAGTGATTTCAACATCTTCAATAAAGTGGTTCTGGGATGATGTTATTAATGAAAGCGGATACAGAATAGTAAATTCAACGGGGGGGATTGTAAAAAATCTTTCTGAGAATACAACTTTCTGGATTGAAGACAATCTTATGCCAAATACATCATATTATAGAAAAGTTATTGCATACAATGTTTGTGGAAGTTCTGAAAGTGCTTTTTCTTTGAAATATACTCTTGCAAATCCACCAAAAAATTTTTCATTTGCTGGGGTTTTTTCTTCAAGCATCACAATACAGTGGAGTTCAAATTCAAATCCATCGTATACAAGATGGGGAATTTTTTCATCCACTGATAATTTTGCAAGCACCACAACCATTAAAAATTTTAATTCAAATTATATACAGACATTTTACACGGTTACAGGACTTGTGTCTCTTACATCTTACTGGTTCAGGGTCTGTGCTTTTAATGAAGATGGAATACAAACTGACTTTGGCTCAACGATTTCCACTTTGACTCTTGCGCCTCCTCTTGACAAAACCCCTCCAGCAGTGATAAACGATTTTTCGGCGCAGACGGGTTCTCAAGAAGGGGAAATAAACCTTGCCTGGACCTCCCCCGGCGATGACGGAACAGTCGGAAATCTCACAGGAAAATTCAGAATTGATTATGCCACATACACAAAAGCATGGGGCTATGATACTTACCAGATTGAGATTTCTACTTCTAACCTCTCTCCTCTAACCTCTAACCTCTATACGCTAACGGGCCTTACAGGAGGCTCAACTTACTACATCCGCATCTGGTCTGCCGATGAAGTGCCGAACTGGTCATCGGTTTCAAATGGTGCAACTTCATGGGCACAGGTTGATGTAACATCTCCTGCACAGATAACAGACCTCTCTGCAACTTCATCAGATGGGGCTGTTTTTCTTTCATGGACAGAACCCGGGGATGATGGTCTTGCAGGAAATTGCCAGAGTTTTGAGATAAGATATTCAACAACAGGTTCTATTGATGAAACAAATTTTGCCAGAAGCATAAAAATTTTAAATACCACTCCTCAGGGAAGCGGAAAAAAAGTTTCTCTTACAATTACAGGTTTGGAGGAAGGTTTGAGATACTGGTTTGCTGTAAAAGCAGAAGATGAAAGAGGTAATTTTTCAATTTCAAATTCTCCGAGTGTTGTTGTGGAGCAGGATGATACAGCACCCTCACAGCCATCCAATTTTTCTGCTGTATCAGAAAATCCTGGTGAGATTGAGCTTTTCTGGGCATCATCCGGCGATGATGGAACAGTGGGAACATGTTCAGGATACATAATAAAGTTTGCAACATATCAAATAACAGATGAAAATTTTGATTCGGTTTCTGATTCCACAAATACAACAGAGTTGAATATAAAACTTTCTCTTGCACCTGCTGTAACCTATTACATTGCAATAAAAGCGTATGATGAAAGCGGGAATTATTCCTCACTTGTAACAGCAACTGTTTTTGTTTCAATTGCTTCTGCAACATATATTGCAAAACCAATTGCAGCACCAAATCCTGCAACTTTTGAAGAAGGTTTTGTTGACCTTTATTTTAAAATAGATGGTGAGATTAATAATGCTACTTTGAAAATTTATTCTCTTGATGGTGATGAGATATTTAAAAAAACAGGGCTTTATTTTGCAAAAAATGGATGGACCTATTACAGATGGGATATGAGGGATAATTCAGGGGAAAGTGTTCCATCAGGGATTTATGTTTTTAAAATTAAGGCAAGAGGTTTTGATTCAGGTTTTGGCAGGTTTGCGGTTTTAAGAACACCAAAAGATAAATTAAGACCTTATCTTGACCCGACCAGTTCGGACAGGAATAGAAGATGGCCATAATAAAAGAATGAAAAATTAAAAATGAAAAATTAGTGGTAAGGATTAAGTGGAAAGGATTAAGTGCCGAATGAAAAATAAAAAATTAAAAATTAAAAATGAAAAATGACAGATTAGTGATAAGGATTAAGAATTAAGGATTAAGCAATGGGAAAGATAAAATACTTAATTCTTAAAGCGAAGTCCAAAGGACGAAGCGACTTAATCCTTAATCCTGATAAGCCCTCATTACTCATTACTCATTACTCAGTCCTATTGTGGCTATTCACTATTCCCTATTTACTATTTACTGGAGTGTGTTTTGCTGAAACCCTGAAAATAAAGGATTTCAGAAGCGACTTTTCAGGAGCCCAGATGTCTGCAACCTGCGGAACATTTCTTGGTGCAAAAAATTCTCCACAGGCAGGGCTTGTAAATCCTGCTCTTTTAACAGAAATTGGTTTTAAATCCCTTGAGGTCTCTTACTCAAATTTTTACAACTGGGGAGTAATTTTAAATGAAATTTCCTATGGTTTTAAAACAGAAGATACCCAAGCCGTATCTGTAACATGGGCTGATGTAAGTTCCTTTAAAATGCCAATTTATGATGTTGAAAGATTCCCTGTAAATGGTGAACCCACAGGTAGTGGATTGATTGTTGATGAAAACGGCAACCCTGTTTCTTTTGGAACTTTCAGGTCATTTCATAATGGTTTGATTTTTACTTATGCTTTTGAGTTTTTCAGAATACCATCAGGATTTAACATAAGATACTTAAAGCGAGGATTTAAGGGGAATTCTTCTGATTCATACTGGGATTCTGTTGTCAATTTTTCAGCAAGCGCGTGGACATTTGATTTTGGAATGATTTTTAATGTAAAAAACTTTACAATCCCTGTTTCATTTTTCAATGTTGCCTCATCAAAATTCCAGTGGCAGACAGAATACGAATATAATGAAGAACTGCTTAAAGAAATTAGAGCAGGTCTTTACTGGAATTTGAAAAATTTTTCGCTGGGTGCAGATTTTGTTAAAATAGAAGAACAAAAATTACAGATAATACCTGCATTTGAAGTGAAAAAAGGAGTTTTAGAAATACAGGGTTCCTGTGAAGGAGAGGTATATTCGCTCGGATTTGGCTTTGATGTTCCGATTTATACTTTTCTTTTTAAAGGAAATTATGCATATAAAAAGCATAATGTGTTTGGTGGAACGCATTATTTTGGCACGCAGATAAAATGGTAAGGGACAGTGGAAAGGCAAGAAAGTAGAAAGGTTGAAGGGTGGAAAGGGGTAGTTAGTGGTAAGGATTAAGAATTAAGGATTAAGTGATGGGAAAGATGAAAACTTAATTCTTAAAGTGAGTGAAGCGAACGACTTAATCCTTAATCCTGATAAAAGGAGGTATTTGTGAAAAAAATTTTGTTGCTTTTTGTTTTTGTTTTGTGTGTTTTTGCAAAAGAGCATGAGGTGACCTTTGAATACAAAGCACCTTACAAAGCAGAGGTTGTTTATGTGACAGGTGATTTTGCAAACTGGAATCCAACTGCCTACAGGATGACCTATTTTCAGGCAGAGGACATCTGGAGAAAAACTTTAAAGTTAAAGGAAGGTAAATACCATTATAAATTTGTTATAAATGGTAGCGACTGGCGATATGACCCAAAAAATCCACAGAAGGTTGAGGATGGTTATGGCGGATTTAACTCTGTTCTTACAGTTGGAGAGGCATTTAAAATCTCTTTTAATGAGAAGACAGGGGATGGAAAAATTGCAGATGCAGGCATTGGCTTTTCCACAGATGACATTGAGTTTTTCAACCCATATATGAAGGGGAGGATAAGGTTTTTTGTAAGAACTGCAAAAAATGATGTTGAAGGTGTTTTTTTGAATATTTCTGGAGCTAAAAAAACAAAATATAAGATGAGCAAATTTTTCACAGATTCCAATTTTGACTGGTGGATTGCCTATGTTCAAACAAAAGGGAAAGAACTTAAATTTTATTTTTCAATAAAGGATGCAGGAACAGTGAGGTTTCTTGGCGAAAATGGGGTTGTAAAAAATTTAAAGGAATTGAAAAAGTTTTACCTTTCAGATACTTTTGAAAATATGCTTGAAACCCCGCACTGGGCAAAAAATGTGGTCTGGTATCAGATAATGGTTGACAGATTCAGAAACGGCTCCGAAGAAAATGACCCGCCGGGCACACTCCCATTTTCATGGGACTGGTTTAAGATGACTGAAAGAGAAAAAAGAGAAGGATTTTACAAAGTTGTCTGGGATAGAAAATTTGGCGGTGACCTCATCGGGGTTTATGAAAAACTCGGATACTTAAATGACCTTGGAATTACAGGAATTTACTTTAACCCTGTTTTCAAGTCAGAGTCATATCAGAAATACAACACGGATAATTACCTTCACATAGATGACACTTTTTATAAAAAAGGTGATATTGATGAGGTTGCCAATAAAGAGGACCTTTTAGACCCGTTCACCTGGAAATACACCCCGACCGATAAATACTTTTTTGATTTTATAGGTCAGGCACACAGCAAAGGTATCAGAATTATAATTGACGGTGTTTTCAATCATTCAGGCGAAAAATTCCCTGCCTTTGTTGACTTAAAGAAAAATGGAAAAAATTCAAAATTTAAGGACTGGTATGTTGTGACTGACTGGAACGTTTTTGAGACCCAGGCAAACATGGGAAAGGGTTATATTGGCTGGGCTGGATTTGGGGGACTTCCTGAATTTAATGAGGATGAAAATGGACTTGTTCCTCCTGTCAGGGATTTTATTTTCAATGTTACAAGAAGATGGCTTAAGCCAGGTGCGGATTTTACAGGAATTGATGGTTGGAGACTTGATGTGCCAATGTGTATAAAAAAACCATTCTGGCTTGGATGGAGAAAAGTTGTTAAAAACGCAAAACCACAAGCTTTCACTGTTGGTGAAATCTGGACAAAGGCAGGGGACTGGCTTAACAAGGGTGAGACATTTGATGCTGTGATGAATTATGAACTTGCAAAAGCAATTGTAAAGTTTTTTATTGATAAAAGAACAAAAATTTCTGCTACTGAATTTGACAAAAAGATAAGGGAACTTTTGTTTGTCTATCCGTATCAGATAGCCCTTGTGCAATACAATCTCACAAATTCTCATGATACGGACAGAATTGCTTCCATGATAAAAAACCCTGACAGGGTTTACAACACAAAAAACCGTCTTCAGAATCCTGATGGCAGGAATTATGATAATTCTCCTCCGACAAAAAAAGATTATGAAATTTTAAAACTTATCTGGAGTTTTGAGTTTTTCTATCCTGGCTGTCCCTCAATTTATTATGGTGATGAGGTTGGTATGTGGGGTGCGGATGACCCGAATAACAGAAAGCCAATGTGGTGGGAGGATATAAAGTATGAAAACAAAAATTACAGAATAAATTATGACCTGAAAAATTTTGTAAGAAAACTCATTGCAGCAAGAAATACCTATCCTGTTTTGCGTCTTGGAGAATTTTACCCTGTAATGAGAGATGATGCAAGGGATGTTCTGGTTTATAAAAGAATTTTTGACGATGAGGTTGCGTTTCTTGTTGTAAATAACTCGGACAAAAAACAGGTTGTTGAAATAAGAACAAATGAACCGCTGTGGAATGTGTTTAAGGGTGGAAAAATAGAAAAAATTACAAAATCTCTTTATGCACAGAAAATCTCAAACAATGAAGTTGCACTTTCAATCTTCCCGGATAAAAATGCAAAAATAAATGTGATTTCAATAAAAAGAAAGGCAGATTTTGTGCCCAAGGATGGGGAAATTCTCATAAAAATTCCTGCAAAAAAGGCAGTGTGGCTTGTAAATAAAAAAATGTAGCCGAACCTTCAGGGGTGCTATTCCCGAATATGATAAACCCGACAAACCCCTTCAGGTTCGGAAAAAAGTGATAAAGTGATATGGAGACAAGAAAGTAAAGTGACAAGAAAAAAAGTGGATAGAGGATAGAGGAAAGAAAGAAATGTTAAATCACAAATTCCAAATTACAAATTCCAAACAATATCAAAATACCAATGTTCTAAATTCCAAACAGTTTAGGT
>JAGHAG010000050.1 GCA_021161625.1 Elusimicrobiota bacterium | reverse complement strand
TTTCTGGGGAGACTTGTTTAAACAGTCCACCTCAATCACTTTCTTCTTGCGCCACCAGATTATCTGCTTTCTTGCAAGATTGTGGGTTCTGAATTTTATTTTTTTTATCGCCTCATCAAGAGAAATTTTTCCCTCTAAAAATTCAAGAATTTCAGCATATCCAACAGATTTAAAGGCAGGTGCTTCAGGAGAAATTCCTTTTGAAAGAATGTTTTTTACCTCATTCACAAGCCCCTTTTCAATCATTTCATCAACCCTTCTGTCAATTTTTTCATAAAGAATTTTTCTTGGATATGAAAGGAAAAAAATCTCAAACTTTCTTCCAGAAATTTTCTTTTTTTCAAATGCCTGAGATGGAGGAAGCCCTGTAAGATGGTAAATTTCAACTGCTCTTATAATTCTTCTGGGATTCTTTTTGTCAATTTTTTCATAAATTTTTTTGTCAATCTTCCTCAATTCCTCAAGCAATTCTGATAAACCCCTTTTTTCAAGTTCTTTTCTTATTTTTTTTGATGATGGAATCAAACTTATCCCTTCCCCAAGAGCGGTGATGTAAAGAGCCGCCCCCCCGCAAACAATCGGGATTTTGCCTTTTTTAAAAATTTCCTCAATTTTCTTATTTGCAAGAACAACAAAATCTCCAACCGTAAATTGTTCCTCTGGGTTGTAGAAGTTTACAAAATGATGATTAACCTTTCTTAAAAGTTCTTTGCTGGGGGCAGAGGTACCTATTTTGAAATATCTGTAAACACTCTGCGAGTCGGCGTTTATTATTTCTCCGTTTATTTTTTTAGCAAGAGCGACTGCAACGCGCGTTTTGCCAACACCGGTAGGACCCGTTATAGCCGGAATCATTTTCAGTCAAACCGAAGATCTTTCCTGATTTTGAAGTAGTCCTCTTCCATCGCACTCTGCGAAGAAGCAAAAAAATCCGATTTGTCCAACACTTCGATGACCTCCGCGCGGGAGAGTTTGTTGCCTTTTCGCTGACAAATTTTTTTAACCGTGTTATACGCCAAAACAAAAGGAATAACACAGAAAAGCCTGACGGAAATCTCAGCCACAGGCACAGCCCTTATATAATCAACCGTCTTGTCAAAATACGGAACTATGGCAGGTATCAGTTTCCGCAAAATCTTTTCTTTTTCCCTTTCCGGATTTTCCGCCAGATATTCCAGATTCGCAAAAGTTTTCGGAATATAAAACCATCCGCGTTTCAAATCTTTTTCAAAATCCTTCGCTATGTTCGTAAGTTGCAAAGCGACTCCGAACGCGACCTGGTGTTTTTCGAGTTTCGGGCGAAATGGCGCAATTCTTCTCTTAAGGCAAAAAATTCGCGTAAGCATTTTCCCAACAACGCCGGCAACATAATAACAGTATTTTTCGAGGTCTGCGAAATTTTCCGTCTGGAAAATTGCTTCTCCCGCCTCCATCTTTCTTTTTTGATAGGATATCATTCCTCTGACAGACTCTGCAATCAGCGGGTCGGTTATCCGCCTGTAAACTTCCGGCAATTCGCAATAGACCCTTAAAACTTCCTCCCCCCTTTCCAATAATTCCCCCTCCGGCGTTCCTTTTTCAAAAAAAAGATCCAGCCTGCGATAAGCCGCTATTCTCTCCCGCAAACTCTTTCCGCTTTTGAAAACCTCAATAAAACCGCGCAGATTTTTTATTTTCCGCTCTTCGGAAAGATTTTCGGAATCCTCAAAAGTATCCGCTATTCTGAAAAGAAGATATCCGACGGTGACGGCTTTGCGGGTGTTTCCTTTCAGTTTATTTATGTTGAGAGCGAAAGTCCTTGAAACTTTGCCGAGAGATTCACAGCAAAAATGAAAATCTCTGTTTTTTTTCATTGGGCAAAAATGCCGGGGGACGGAATCGAACCGCCGACACGCTGATTTTCAGTCAGCTGCTCTACCGACTGAGCTACCCCGGCACCTATAAATTATACCAAAATTTTATCAAAGTTTTGAGGTTTCGTTTAATATGGAATTCCATGCAAATCCAAAAGCAAAAGAAGAGCAGAAAATCCTTATTCCTTCATAAAAATTATGTATCCCCTCGCTTCTAATTTCGTACTCAGGCAAAAGCAAAATCACAGAAATAAATGAAATAATCACAGAACCAATTGCTGTATAAAGATATTTTTTGTTAAATTTTTTTATTTTGCCCTGCTTTAATTTTCTGAAGTAAGGCAGAAGTGTTCTTGAAAGAACTCCCAAAAAAAGCCCTAAAAATTGGACAAGAAAACTCATGCAGTTTTTAAGTTTTTTTCGTAAAACTCAATAACAAAAACCCCCACAAATCCAAAGAATAATCCGAGTAACCCTGAAATAGCAACAATTACTTTTTTTCTTGGCGAAACAGGAGTTTGAGGAGGCAGGGCTTTTGAAATAAGTTTTACATCTCCAAGATTTGCTGCTGAAATTAAGTCCGCATCCCTCACCCTTGTAAAAATACTTGAATATTTACTTTTTGCCATCTCATATTCTCTTGAAATCTGGGCTCTCTGAAAATTTTTCCTGTTCAACCATTCCTGTAATCCAAGCACTTCTTTTTTTAACTTTTCTTCCTGACTTTTCAGATATTTTATTTCATCCTCAAGACCTGAAACTTCCACAGAAGTATTGGCAATTCTCTGTTCCAGATTTTGATAAACAGGATTTATAACTTCTGAATAAAGTTTCTTATTTTTAAACTGTGAAAGTTCTTTCCCTTCTGCAATGGAACTCCAGAGTGTTTCGTCCCCAACTGCTTTGCCAATTTTTTTATACTGGGGATGCTTTTTTATTTCCTGCTGCAATTTTGCAAGGTAAATTCTTTTTAACTCAAGAGTTTTGGTTTTACTAGAAATTTCTTTTTGAATCTG
>JAGHAG010000132.1 GCA_021161625.1 Elusimicrobiota bacterium | reverse complement strand
GTTTGAGTGGCTTCTGTTATTACCACTCATCGGCCTTTTTCCACAAATACTGCATATTCTTGCCAAATTTACCTCCCTTTTTTTGTGAAAAATTACAAAATTTTTTAAAATTATGCAAATGAAAAAAAGAGACATTAGCGAAATTTCAGTGCAATTTGTGAAAGGAATAGGACCAAAAAATTCACAATATCTTGAAAAATTAAATGTTTTTACAGTGGAAGACCTCTTTTACAGATTTCCTTTTAGAAGTGAAGATAGAAAAACGCCGCTTTCTGTTAAAAAAATTCTATCCATGGCGTTAATTCCTGAACTCTGTTTTATGACAGGAACAATTCAGAAAATTATTTCATCAAAATCACCAAGAAGAAGGGCTCAGATTCTCACGGTTGTGGTAGAAGACCATGAAAAAAGCGGGCAGTTTAATCTTCTTTTTTTCAAGCAGAGAATAAAGTATGCTTTGAAGTTTCTTGAAGTCGGCAAAAAAATCGCTGTCTGGGGCAACATCAATTTGACCCCTTCTGGAATTTTTTTCTCAAATTTTGACTTTGAAATTTTGAAGAATGGGACACTTTCTTTTTTTAGAATTGTGCCTGTTTATAAAACTTCAAAAAATATAAATCTTTCAATATACAGAAGATGGATCTTTAATGCTCTTGAAAGTTATTCGAGAAACGCAGTTGAATTTATACCAAATTCTGTTTTAAGAGAGTTTGCTTTTATGAGAAGAGATGAGGCATTTAAAAAAGTGCATTTTCCTGAGACATTTGAAGAACAGGCAAAAGCATATAAGAGGTTAAAATTTGAGGATTTTTTTATTTATGAATGTGCGGTTGCTTACAATCATTTTTCCTTTAAAAAAACTAAAAAGCCAAGAAAATACACTCTTAAAAAAAACATTTTAACCCCATGGAGAAAAAATCTTCCGTTTGAATTTACAGAAGGTCAAAAAAAAGCAATTCTTGAAATTTTTAACGACCTTCTTTCCCCCTATCCAATGCATCGCCTTCTTCAGGGAGATGTGGGAAGCGGAAAAACGGTTGTTGCTCTTTCAGCGGCTCTTCTGATAAAGGAAAATGGATTTCAGACCGCCTTTCTTGCTCCGACCTTAAATCTTGCATGGCAGCACTATGAAACAATGAAGAAACTTCTTAAAGGACTTCCGGTAAATATAGGCATACTCGTCGGCGGTATGAAGGCAAAAGAGAAAAAAGAAATGATAAAAAAAATAAAAGAAGGGCAGGTTGACATTGTTATTGGCACACACGCAATTTTTGAGGAAAGTGTGAAATTTAAAAACCTCGCTCTTATAATAATTGACGAACAGCAGAGGTTTGGGCTCTATCAAAAAGCCATTCTCACCCAGAAAGCAATTTCTCCTGACATTCTTGTTATGACAGCAACCCCAATCCCCCGCGCTCTTGCAATGACCCTTTTTGGAGACCTTGAAAAAACTGAAATAAGGGAACTTCCTTCGGGGAGAAAACCTGTTGAAACAATTCAACTCTCTTCAGACGAAGCGTATGAAAGGGTTAGAAAAGAGATTGAGAAAGGGCATCAGGCATACATTGTTTATCCTGTTATAGAAAATGAGGATGAAAAAAATGTAACTACTGCATATAAACTTTTTTCACAGGAAATTTTCCCTGATTTCAGAATAGGCCTTTTACATGGGAAACTTTCTCCAGCAGAGAAGAAAAAAGTTCTGGATGATTTTTCAAAAAGGCGTATTCAGATACTTGTTTCAACAACGGTTGTTGAAGTTGGCATTGATGTTCCAAATGCAACAATTATGATCATAGAAGGGGCTGAGAATTTCGGATTAAGCACACTCCATCAGTTAAGAGGAAGAATTGGAAGAGGTAGCGCAAAATCCACCTGTATTGTAACAGTAGAAACCGCAGACGCCCGTGCATTAAAAAGGATATCATATTTTTTAAAGTGCAATGATGGTTTTGAACTTGCTGAAAAAGACCTTATTTTAAGAGGGGCAGGACAGTATTTTGGAACAGAACAGCACGGTCGTATGGATGTAAAGTTTTCCTATAATTTGACACTTGAAGCGATGTTTCAGGATGAAATTTCTGACCTTAAACTTTTGCGTCTTGCAAGAAATGTTGCTTTTAAGATTTTGAAGAATGACCCATCTCTCAAATTTGCCCCTGAAATAAAAAAAAGAATATTCAAGAGGTTTGCTTCAGGTTTTCATCTTGCAAAAATTTCGTGAAAAAAGCATAATATATAAAGTGATATGGAGACAAGAGAATAAAGTGACAAGAAAAAAAGTGGATAGAGGACAGAGGATAGAGGATAGACAAAATGTCATTCCTACCCTGTATGTCATTCCTGCGTAAGCAGGAATCCAGAAGTCGGAAGTCGGAGGTTGGAAGTCAGAAAATCCCCCTTTGTATTCCCCCCTTTGAAAAAGGGGGGAAATAGAGGGGATTAGATGAAATGAAAAATTAAAAATGACAAATGTAGAAGGATGAGAAAAGTAGTTAAATTTTTTGTGTTTGTTTTTTTAATTCAGGGAGTATGTTTTCCACAAACTTTTGAGGAATTAAAAAAGAGAATCACTTCATCCCGTGACCTTGAAAGAAGACAGGCGGTTTATGAGGTTGCTCACTCAACGCTTTCTTTTGCTCCTCAATTGCTGGAACTTGCATTGGAGAGCGATGACATTTTTACAAAAAGAATGGCTGTTTCCGGGCTGGGAAATTTTATTACATTAAAATCGTTTGAAATTTTACACAGGTGTCTTCGCGATGAACTCGCTGTCATAAGAGCAGATGCAATTGTTGCATTAGCAAATTTTCCAAAAGATATTATTCAGGATGAAATCCTTAAGATGCTGGATGATACAAACTTCATTGTTATAAAGGAGTCCCTGAAAGTTATTGGCAAATTAAAAATTATGAAGGCACGCACCAAACTCCTGAAACTCCTTGATGAAAAGAGTGAAATTATAAGAACAGCAACATTAAATGCAATTGCAGAATTGCAAATAAAAGAGGCATTTGAAAAAATAAAAGAAATTTTTGAAAAAGAAAATTCCCTTTCAGTAAAAAAATCTGCTCTTTTTGCAATGAGTAAAATTGATATAGAAAAGGCGTATCCAATTTTAAGAGAAAATTTAGAAAACAAAGACATAAAAATTGCACTTTATTCAGCATTTGTTCTTGCACAGAATATGGATACCTCAGGCAAGGATATTGTTAAAAAGGCATTGAAAAATCCCGACCCTCAAATCCGCATTGAAGCAGCAAAAGTTCTTCTGTATTATGATGATGACGAAAGCAAAACTCTTTTAAAAGGATTGCTTAATGACCCTGATTCATCAGTGAGAAATTTTGTAAAAAATAATTTTAAAACAGAGGAGGAAGAAAAATGATTAAGAAATTTTTTTGTCTGGTATGTTTTGCGAGTTTCCTTTTTGCAGTGGACTTAAAAAAAGAATTTCAACTTCTTGAAAGCACATCTCCTGTTGTAAGAAGAAATGCTGTTGCAAGATTATCCCGGGTAAGAAATAAGGATGTTATTTCAAAACTTAAAGAACTCCTTCAAAATGACCCGGACTTTGGTGTCAGGGCACAGGCAGCAGAAGCTCTCGGAAACTTAAGAGACAGGTCTGCAACCTCTGCTTTAATAAAAGCACTTGGCGATGAAAACCGAAATGTAAGAGCAACTGCAATTGTTGCCCTTGGTTATTTGAGAGATAAGGCATCTGTGAAACCTCTTACAGATTATTATAAAACAGAAAAAGATGTTGGGTTGAAAATTTCAGTATTGAATGTTTTAGGGGTAATTGGGGACATCTCCGCAGCGGATGTCCTTATAGAAGCTCTAAGTGAGAAAAATCCAAGAATAAAAACAATTGCAGCAAGTTCTCTTGGAAGATTACGAGTGAGAAAGGCTTGTGAGAAATTGGTTGAATGCCTCAAAGATGCAGATAAAAATGTGCGTCTTTATTCTGCAAGAGCCCTTGGTGAAATTGGAAATAAAGACAAAAAAGTAATAAAGGCACTTGTCAAATATCTGGAAAGTGAGAAGGACCTGGAAGTCAAAGTTGCAATTGCGGATGCTCTTGGAAAACTTGGGAGTGAGGAGGGTTTTGAAATTGCACTCAAAGCAGCAAAGGACAAAAATGTCAATATAAAAAGAGCAGGCTTAAGAGCCCTTACAAGCATTGGTAAAAGCAATGATGATGTTAAAAATGTTGTAATAGAAGCATGGAAAAGTTCTGATTCAAGAATTAAAAGGGATGCAGAAATGGCAGCATCCTATCTAAAAATAAAACTTCCAAAACCTGAAAAAGAGAAGAAATAAATTACTCATCCCTATTGTGGATATTTGCCAAACTGAGGAAGGAGGCAGGATATGGCTGAACTTTCTAAAAAAATTTTGACAGAAATGCAGTTTAAAAATGAAGTTTTGAAGTGTGAATATTGTGAAGAAAGACCCTGTAAGGATGGGTGCCCTGCGGGTTGTTCTCCTTTTGATTTTATAATGGCATCCCGCCTTATGGAAAAACAGGATTTTTTAAGAGCAGCAGCAATAATTATGAAAAACAATCCCCTTGGTGGAATTTGTGGATTTGTCTGTCCTGACCGCCACTGTATGGCAAAGTGTTCTCGCAGAGATTTTGATGGTTCTGTAAAAATTCCAGAAGTTCAGGCATACATTATTCAAAAAGCAAAAGAACTCGGTGGCATTCCTGAATTTTTAAAACCACGCTCAAATGGCAAAAAGGTTGCGATTGTTGGCTCAGGTCCTGCAGGACTTTCCTGCGCTGCCTTTTTAGCCCAGAAGGGATTTAAGGTTAAAATTTATGAAGAGAAGAAAAAACCAGGTGGTGCCCTGAATCTCATACCTGATTTCAGGCTTCCAAGAAGAGTTATAGAGGGAGACATAGAATTCGTTAAAACTCTTGGCGACATTGAAATAGAAACAGGTAAAAAAATAGATAGAGCTTTTGAATTGCTTGAGGAATACGATGCAGTTGTTGTTGCGGTTGGTTTGTGGCAGCCAGTTTTGCCAGGAATAAAGGGAGAAGAAAAAGCAATAACAATGGTGGACTATCTGAGCAATCCAAAGAAATACAAGTTTACCGGCAAGGTCGCAGTTATTGGTGGTGGGGCAACAGCAGTTGACTGTGCGGTAACTGCAAAAAAACGCGGGGCAAAAAGCGTTGAGATGTTTGCTCTTGAGACATTAGCGGAAATGCCACTTACAGAAAAAGAAAAGCAAGAACTTTTTGAAAATGGTATTGAGGTTTCAGGAAGAACAACTGTTCTTTCAATAAATGTGAAGAAAGGAAAAATTTTAAACCTAAAAACAGCAAAAGTTAAACTTGTCGGAAAAAAATTCTCACTCAAAGATATATAGGTTATAAAAGGGTGTGAGCAGATAAGGTCTGACATCTCCCATGTTATTATTTCAATTGGCACAAGAGTAAGGGGAAATTTTAAGAAACAAAAGGGAGTATTTTTTGCAGGCGATTGCATAAATGGTCCTACAACAGTTGTTGAAGCAGTTGCAAGCGGGAAGAACACAGCAGAGGAAGTTTCTGCCTTTGTTTTCAATGAGGCAAAGCCTAAAATCAAGAAAAAGACAAAAAGTTCAGTTGTTTTGCCCGGATATGTGCATGTGCCTGTTGATTTGAGCGCAGAGTTTTTTGGAAGAAAAATTGAAACTCCTTTTCTGCTTTCTGCTGCACCGCCATCTGATGGTTATGAGCAGATGAAAAAAGCGTATGAAAATGGCTGGAGTGGTGGAGTTATGAAGACAACTTTTGCAAAAGGACCAATACACATTCCATCTGAATACATGCATGTTTTTAATGATACAACCTATGGAAACTGCGACAATGTTTCAGGACACCTTCTTGACAGGGTTGAAAAAGAAGTTGAAAAACTCGTAAAGGAATTTCCTGAAAAACTCACGCTTGTTTCAACAGGTGGACCTGTTACAGGCAATGATGAAGAGGATAAAAAAGGATGGCAGTCAAACACAAAACGTCTTGAAAATGCAGGAGCAATGGGAATTGAATATTCTCTCTCCTGTCCACAGGGTGGTGATGGAACTGAGGGAGACATTGTTTCACAGAATGCAGCCCTCACTGCAAAAATCGTTGACTGGGTTATGGAAGTTTCTGACCCTGACATACCAAAACTTTTTAAACTTACAGGTGCAGTAACCTCAATTGTTCCGATTGTCAGAGCAATAAAAGAGGTTTTTGCAAAATATCCTGACAAAAAAGCAGGAATTACTCTTGCCAACACATTTCCAGTCGTTGATTTTCAGCCAAGAGGAAAAAAGAAGTGGGAAGATGGTGTTGTTCTTGGTATGAGCGGTGAAGGGGTTGCTCCCATAAGTTATAAAACACTTATAGATGCGGTTCCTGAAGGAATTGTTATTTCAGGCAATGGTGGTCCAATGACCTACAAACAGGCAGCGCATTTTCTTGCAATTGGTGTGAAAACTGTTCAATTCTGCACAATT
>JAGHAG010000146.1 GCA_021161625.1 Elusimicrobiota bacterium | reverse complement strand
GCCTCACACTAAAAAATGATATTTTTAAAATAAAAATTAATCCGGATTTTGTTAAAAGATATGCTTTCACACCGTATAGATTTGCTGCTTTATTGCTTCATGAGGTTTTGCATCATTTCTTTGAACATTTCAAAGAAGTTGAAAGTTTTACAGATATCACAGCAAACATAGCACAGGATGCCATCATCAACAGTGTTATAGATTCTCTTTTACCTGGGCTGTCAGAGTTATTTAAGGATTTATATTCGCCAGAAAGATTCCCTGAAAAATTTCTTCGCCCGGGTTCTGTAATTGATAATGAGAAATGGGATGAGACAATCTGGTATTTAAAACTCTGGTCACCCCCGGAAGTAGTAAATGATATCTGCCTTAATTATTTCAGAACCAAAAGAATTGTGAAGATTCCGATAGTAGACAGGTCTGGTGAAGATTTTCACATTTCCTGCTGGAGAGATTTGAAAAATTTTTTTGATATGTATATGGGAAACAAAAAAATAGATATTTTCCTTCTTGGTTCTCATGGTATTGATGGGGGACATTCTGACAGACAGGTAACAGATTTTATTGTGCGTGCCACAGCATCAGAATTATTAAATGCAATTAGAACATCTGGAAAGGGTTTTTCTTCAGGGGACCTGATGGACTATATAATTATAAACTATGCGGAAACCGAAACAAAAAAAGTTAATGTATCCCCGCTTAAATATGTTTTTGAAAGGGTGCTGATAAATACTTTTTCAGGAAAGGTTGCAAAATCAGTATATTCACCTGCACCTGATAGAACAGTTCTTCCATCCACAAATTTATCCCGCAGGGAACTTGCCCTGCTTGGCGGTGGAATTTATCCTGTCTTTTTCAGGAATCTCAATTCTCGCCAGCAGTTTTTTGAAGTTGCAATTTATATAGATGTAAGTGGCTCCCTGTATGATGAAATCCCCTTTATATACAAACTGATAAATACCCTTGAAAGATATGTTTCAACAAATATATTTCTTTTCAGTGATGAGGTTGTGAGGATTAAAAAGAGCGAATTAAAACAGGGTTTGGTCCGCACATCATACGGAACAAATTTTGACAATGTGTGTTACCATATACTGGGAGAAGAAAAAATAAAAAAAGCGGTCATTATCACAGATGGTTTTTCATCTGTGCAACCTGAACTTGCAAAACAGGTTTATAAAAAGAAAGAGATGTATGCAGTTATTATAAAAAAAGGAATAGAAAATGTAATAAACTGGGAAAAATCCGAGATTGAACTCAAAAAGTTCTGCCGAAAAATTTTTTATTATGAAGGAGGTTGATATGTCCAACTCAATCTGTATACCCCTTGAGGTTTTTACTGTTGGCAGTCTGGAACTGGAAGATTTAAATGCCCGCTATGTAATTAACATAAATCTGGAACAGTTTCTAAAACTTCTCCCTTATTGTGGTTATGATTATGAAAATGCTTATGCAATGGGTAGTGACCAGATGGCACTTATTGCTGTTCCTCCTGAGATTATTGAGAATTCTTCGCTCAGGAAAAAAAACATTGGCCAGGTATATTACTATAAATGCATGGCACCTTATCCAGTTATCTATGAATTTACTTCATGCATCCCACCTTCAGATTCGGATACACGTTCCTCTGAAAACAGTTTGAGGATATTTATTCAGGATGATACATATTATTTTAACACCAGTTCCAGAAAGTTTAAAAAATGCAAATCCATTCACCAACTTGAAAAATTTATAACCGCAATTTGCAAAAAATTTCCGGATGGTAAAATTCATCTACACAATATCATAACAAAAAGAAACATATCCCTTCACGGACTGCCCTCTAATTTTCTTTTTATACCTGAATACAGGATGGGTTATACTGAATATCCTTATAAAAACGCACCTGACACCATATTTAATGAGGCAGTGGAGCAAGTTGTCAGGAGAGGGATGAGCAAAAATCTGAAACTCTCTTCGCTTATTCCTGATGTGATTTCGTATGTAAAGAGGAAATACGGCACACAGGAATATCTGTTTGTATATGAGTCATATGGTTCTGAAAAATGGTTTGAAAGAGGATTCGGGGTAAAACAGTTAAGCAGGGAAGAAACCACCATTATCAGACCTTTTATCAGTATGGAAATGTTTGACCCGCTAACACCACCTGTAATTTCAAGAATAAAAACACTGGATAGAAATTTTTCATCCAAGACAGAGCACGGATGGCTTGGAAAAGCATTGAACATATATGAAGAAGATTTCAAACAGGATATAATTGAACCTGAAGGAGCAAAAAAGTGAAATAAAATCTGCTTTGTTGCGTCTTATATATTGGGGGGTAAAAACTTTTTTACAGGAGGGCAAAATGAAAAAAGGAAAATCTTTTACAGATGAAAAAATCATAGAAGAAGTTGAAAAAATTCTGCACAACAGAACTCTGTTTGAGCAATGGCTTTCTCTTATCTACAAAGAATCACCTGAATTTCATAAATGGATTGTGGAAAAAGCAAAAAGCTGGAAACCTTTTTCTTTTCCCTTCCCGATACAACCGCAGGAGAATAACAGTCTTGGGACAAGAGAAGATATTATTGCCTTTTTTGTTATAGGATATGCATTTTACAATCTCAAATTAAATGAAGAAATAAGTCTGCTTCTTTTACCGAATCATGAATTTGAAAGATGGCTCAGAGGGGAATTTCCGGATAGCTATTACAGATATTCCATCAAAGGACTTGAAAAAGATGATTATCGTTATAAGGCAAAAATTGCACATCAGAAAAGGGTAAAGGAGGGAAAGAGGATAACAGAAGCATTTAAATTCTTTTATGATTTTGTATTTGAGAGAATGGTTGATGAATTTGAAGAATCCAAAGCCTCGTGGGAGGCTTATTTGGACTCACTTGAAGATGATATTATAGATGAACGTTATCGTCGTAAAGGTTTGTAGCGGTCGCATTACTCCCGCACTTTTCTAAAAAAGTGCGGGGTAGCTGCAGACCCTTGGTCTGCTAAAAAGAGGAAAGTGGATAGAGGAAAGAGGATAGACAAAATGTCATTCCTGCGGAAGCAGGAATCTAGAATTAGAAAAAAAGTAGAAAAGTTGAAAAGTGAAAAAGGGGACCCCCTACTGTTTCTCCCCCCTTGAAGGGGGGAGATTGAGAGGGGGGGACTTATCAACTTGTCAACTTTTTAACTTATCAACTAAAATGTAGCTGCAGACCCTTGGTCTGCTAAAAATAGAGGACAGTGGAAAGAGGATAGAGGATAGAATGAAAAATGAAGCGAAATTAGGAGATTGGGAGATTAGGAAAGATCGCGACCCGACGAAGTCGGAGGAGCATATTTCTATCCACTTTCCTCTATCCTCTGTCCTCTATCCTCTGTCCTCTATCCTCTTTCCACTATCCACTTTCCTCTTTTTAGCAGACCAAGGGTCTGCGGCTACATTTCTTCTTAAATAAATTCCAAGCACCAAATTCCAAGCACCAAACAAATCCAAAATCCTAAATCCCAAT
>JAGHAG010000193.1 GCA_021161625.1 Elusimicrobiota bacterium | reverse complement strand
ACATAGTAGTAAGCAGTAAGTGGTAAGTAGTGAGTAGTGTTAATTTTTTTCTCCACATTCCCTCTTTTCTCCTTGTCATCTTATCTCCATATCACTTTATCACCTCGTCACTTAGTCACCCTGTCACTTTTACAGCAGACCAAGGGTCTGCGGCTAGATTTTTGTCGCATGGTAATGCGACCGCTACATTTACATTTCTGCCAGTTTTTTATAGTAGTTGTATCTTTCAAGCATAAACTCTTCTGCTTTTTTGAAAAGTTCTTCTGCCCGTTCAGGAAAAAGTTTTTTAACAGAGGAAAATCTCACCTCGCTTCTTATAAATTCCTGAAATTTCCCACTGGGTTGTTTTGTTTCAAAGATAAGAGGATTTTTCCCCTGCTGTTTCAAAAGAGGATTGTATCTGTAGAGGAGCCAGTATCCACTTTCAACAGCAAGTTTTTCCTCCTCAATGCTTTTGGACATATCAAGCCCGTGATTTATACAGGGACAATAGCAAATTATAATTGACGGGCCCCTGTATGCCTCTGCTTCAACCAAGGCATTTAAATACTGCTGCTTGTTTGCACCAATTGCACAGCTTGCAACATAAACATATCCATAACTCATTGCCATAAGTCCGAGGTCCTTTTTGTGAATTTCCTTTCCTGAAACCGCAAACTTTGCTGCAGAACCGAGTTGTGTTGCCTTTGATGCCTGCCCGCCTGTATTTGAATAAACCTCAGTATCAAGAACAAGTACATTTATGTCAAGCCCTGAGGCAAGCACATGGTCAAGCCCACCATATCCAATATCATAAGCCCATCCATCTCCACCAACAGCCCAGATGCTTTTGTCAACAATCCAGTCAGAAAGTTTTTCTATTGTGAGAAGCACCTCATTTTTGTTTTTTTCTTTTGAAAGAAGTTCTTTTATTTTCTTCTGGTTTTCTTTTGCCTCTGCGTCTCTTTTATCCCACATTTGTCTTGCTTTTTCAAATGCCTGTTTTAATTCTTCTGATATATTTTGCATCTCAATTGCTCTGTTAATGTTTGAAAGAAGTTGCTTTCTTATTGCATTTACAGCCAGACGCATACCAAACCCGTATTCAGCATTGTCTTCAAAAAGTGAATTTGCCCAGCAGGGGCCCCTTCCTTCATTTGTTTTACAGTAAGGGATTATCGGGAAGGTGCCACCCCAGATTGAGGAACAACCTGTTGCATTTGCAATGAGCATATTATCACCAAACAACTGGGTTGCAACTTTTATATAAGGAGTTTCTCCGCAACCTGCACAGGCACCTGAGAATTCAAATAATGGTTTTAAAAACTGACTGCCCTTTATCGTAAAGGGCTTTACACCATCTGTAATGTTTTCAGGAAGTTTATCAAAAAACTCTGCCCTCTCTACCTCTCCCTTTTCAATTGCTTTACGAATAGGTATCATCGTAAGTGCCTTCACAGGACACTCATTGACGCAGTTCCCACATCCAACACAATCCAATGGATAAATCTGAATTCTGTACTCAAGATTTCTTTCATTTTTTGTCCTTGACTTCAATGTAACAAACCCCTCGGGTGCATTTTTTAATCTCTCAGGCTCTATCTGCTTTGCTCTTATTGCTGCATGGGGGCAGACAAATGAACATTGGTTGCACTGAATACACTTCTGGGAATTCCATTCTGGTACGAACTCAGCAACCCCTCTTTTTTCAAATCTGCTTGTGCCTGTAGGAACCCCACCATCAAGGGGCATTTTTGAAACAGGGATTGAATTGCCCTGAAGCCTCATAACTTTTTCAATAATTTCACCAAATTCCCCTGCTTCATCAGGAATAAGTCGCTCAACCTTAACACTTTTTTCGATTTTTTCAGGAATTTTTTCCTCTGTAATTTCCTGAATTGCCCTTTCAATGCAGTCCATATTTGCTCTGACAACCTTATCTCCCTTTGCCCTGTATGTTTTTTCTGTTGCCTGCTTTAAAAGTTCAAGCGCTCTTTTTTCAGGAAGAACCCCTGAAATTTTGAAAAATGCCGCAAGCATTGCTGTGTTTATTCTTCCACCAAGACCTGAATCCTGGGCAATCTTAAATGCATCTATTGCAAAAACCTTTACTTTTTTCTCAACAATGGTCCTTTGCATATCCTCAGTAAATTTTTCAAAGAGTTCCTTGCCCTTCCACGGAGCATTTATGAGAAAAACCCCGCCTTCCACAATACCATCCAGAATTCCATACCTTCCTATATACGAGGGTTTATGCAGGGCAATAAAATTGAACTTTGTCGGAAGATATGTTGAAAGAATTTTCTCCTTGCCAAACCTTAAATAAGAAATCGTGTAGCCCCCTGACTTTTTTGCATCATATTCCCAGAAACCCTGAACATTTAAGTCCGTGTTATCCCCTATAATTTTTATTGCATTTTTTGTTGCGCCAACTGTTCCATCTGAACCAAATCCCCAGAATTTGCAACTGATTGTAGTTAAAGGTTCTGTAAAAATTTCTTCTTTTACAGGAATTGAGGTTTTTGAAACATCATCCTCAATCCCAACAGTAAAACCGTGAAAACAATCTCCATCCAGATGGTCAAAAACAGCTTTTACCATCGGGGGATTAAATTCTTTTGATGAAAGACCATATCTGCCACCAACAATTTTTATATCTCGCCCTTTAAGTGCTGCAACAACATCCAGATACAGGGGTTCTCCTATTGAACCGGGCTCCTTTGTCCTGTCAAGCACAGCAATTTTTTTAACCGTTTGTGGGATTTCTTTCAAAAAATCCTCAATGGAAAATGGTCTATAAAGGTGAACCCTTATTGCTCCAACCCTTTCACCTCTTTTGACGAGAAAGTTTACAACCTCTTCAATGGTATCGGTTGCACTTGCCATTGCAATGATAATTTTTTCTGCCTGCGGATGGCCTGTGTATTCAAAAAGTTTGTGGCTCCTTCCTGTTTTTTTGCCAACAATTTCCATATATTTTTTAACAATCTGCGGGGTCTTTAAGTAATAAGGATTTACGGTTTCACGCCCCTGAAAATAAACATCAGGGTTCTGGGCTCCCACTTTTGCACGGGGTCTTTCAGGATTCAGGGCATTTTTTCTAAAAGCATCCACGAATTTCATATCTAAAAGTTTTGCCATTTCCTCATACTCCATAAGGTCAACTTTTTGAACCTCGTGTGAAGTCCTAAATCCATCAAAAAAATTCAAAAACGGAACTCTTGTCTCAAGGGTCGCAAGGTGAGAGACAATTGCAAGGTCGTGGACATCCTGAGGGGATGATGCAGCCATTAAAGCAAACCCTGTATTTCTCACAGACATTACATCCGAATGGTCCCCAAAAATTGAAAGGGACTGGCAGGCAAGAGAACGAGCAGAAACATGGAAAACTGTTGGAAGCATCTCACCTGCAATTTTATGCATATTTGGAATCATTAACAAAAGTCCCTGTGATGCTGTGAAGGTTGTTGTAAGAGCCCCGCCTGTGAGGGCACCGTGAACAGCCCCTGATGCCCCGCCTTCTGACTGCATTTCAATAACCAGAAGCTGCTCTCCAAATATGTTTTTTCTTCCCTTTGCTGCCCATTCATCAGCAAGTTCTCCCATTGGAGAGGAAGGTGTGATTGGATAAATTGCAGCAACTTCACTAAAAGCATAAGCCACATATGCCGCAGCAGTATTTCCATCAATCGCCTGTTTTTTCATAATTTCCTCCTTTTTATAGTGAGTAGTGAGTGGTAAGTAGTAAGTAGTAAACAGTTTATTTCCTTTTTCACCTTTACACCTTTCACCTTTCCACTTTTTTTGCAGACCAAAGGTCCGCCGCTACATTGCAAGTGGTTTCTGCTGGCAGGGCTCTGAGAGCGAGGAATTCAACAACAAGTCCGCAGCGAACAGAGAGCGAGCTTTCTCACGCGAGCGTCCCTGAGAGCAGAACCACGAGCTTTTCCCATTTTTCTATTTTATCAAAAAAAGAAAAATTAGCAAAAGCCCTGATTTCGTTAAGACAGATACTTTTTAAATAATAATTCCTTTTCTTCTTGCTTTTGAAAGAACCTTAAAAATACGGGATTTCACATCATCACTGACACCCGGTCTTAAATAAATTTTTTTTAAGGACTTTAAAATTTCCATCTCTTCACTTTCATCTAAAGGATTTTCAAAGAGTTTTTCAAGAATTTCCACTGCCTTCATATCCTTTTTATTGCCAAGCCCCCAGATTAGAATACTTCTCTCAGAAAGTGATGCTGTTTTAAGGAGTTTTTCAATTTCCTCTGAACTTGTAGGGATGTCTGTATATTCAGGAAGAAGGTCCTCGGTTTTTATTGGAATTATCCTCTTTTGCGTTTTCACCTCTTTCAGAGTTTCAGCAACTTTTTCATAAGTTTTTCTTTCTGAAAGCGCTTTTTTTTCCTGTGTGACTGCTTTTATAATTCTCAACTTTCTTCTTTTTTCTGCTTCAAGTTCTTCTTTCAACTTTTTACTTTCCTGTGAAATCTCATGTAATTCTCTCTTTACCCTTTCACTTTCCTTAAGGGCTCTTTCCATCTCAAATTTCAACTGCTGTTCCCTGTGTTTGATTAAAGTTCTTATATAAAAAACAATTCCTGCAACTGCCAGGATTATAAAAACAATAAGCACTAAAAGAATTCTATATCCTTCTATGTGAATTT
>JAGHAG010000107.1 GCA_021161625.1 Elusimicrobiota bacterium | reverse complement strand
TTTGCAGTTTGAATTTTAACCCAGCCCTTTCTAAGGAAAGGGCTGTGGTTAAATTTCCATCAGCGAACATATTTCCATTCACTTTCCTCTATCCTCTATCCACTGTCCACTATTCGCTATTCTCCTCATTACTCGTTACTCATTACTCGCCCCTATAAAATACCGGAATCGCTAACCTCTTTAGATTCGAAAAATAATTTTATATAATAGCAAAAGTGAAAATGGAGAGAACAATGATTGATAAAGAATTGCTTGAGATTCTTGCATGTCCCAAGTGTAAGGGCGATGTCCGTCTTGAAGGGGATAAAATCATCTGTGATAATTGCAGGATTTACTATCCCATTGAAGACGGAATACCCATAATGCTTATTGAAGAGGCAAAACCATTAGGGTAGAGGAAAGTGGACAGTGGATAGGGGGAAGGCAGTATGTCATTCCTGCACGGGGTGTAGCGCAGTTGGCTTAGCGCGCCAGCTTTGGGAGCTGGAGGTCGTCGGTTCAAGTCCGACCACCCCGATACTTTGAAATTAAACAAAGCATAATTATACATCGTTTGTTTTTGTTGATAATTTTGTTAAAATATTTTTATGAAAATCAGTGAAATTGTCAATCGGGATGTTATCACAGTAACAAGAGCAACAAATTTGAGAGAACTTTTAAAAATTTTTTCAAAATTTCACTCATTTCCAATTATTCCTGTGCTTGATAAGAATGGAAATTTTCTCGGTGTTGTCACCCTGGAAGGAATTATTGAGCAATTTTCCCCGATTTCAACCCAGTTAGGCAAGTTTTTTAAATATGCAATGGATGGACACTCCAAAATAAGAGAACTCTTTGAACTTGATATCCCAACCGATGCAGGAACTCTTTTTCTCGCAGACGACCTTATGACAAAGAAAGTTATAACAATTTCACAGGATAAAGACATTTTTGATGCAGAAAGAATTATGGAGCAAAACAGAGTGGATGTTTTACCTGTGCTGCATGGAAAAAAATTCGTCGGGCTTATTTCTAAATTTGATATCATTCTGGGAATTCTAAGACAAAAAGGTATCATCTAATCAATGCACGAAATTGTCTTTCATCTCGGATTGATTTTTTTAGGAGCATGGTCTCTTATGAAATTTATTCGCAAACTTGGATTCCCGTCAGTTACTGCCTATATACTGTTTGGAATTTTAATAGGGCCTGGAGTTCTTGACATTGTAAACAAGCAAATTCTTTCTGCCTCTCCCCTGGTTGCAACAATTGCATTGAGTTTCATTGCATTCAGCATTGGTCAGAATTTTGTAATTTCAGAATTAAAAACTTATGGAAAAATGGTTCTCTTGATATCAGTATGGGAGGCGTTTCTCGCATGGATTCTGGTTGCCCTTGTTATGCACCTTTTTCTGGGCATGGATTTTCCATACGCTCTGTGCCTTGGTGCTGTTGCCTGTGCAACTGCTCCTGCAGCAACCATGCTTATTATACGGGAATACAGAGCATCCGGGCTTTATACAAAAACTCTTCTTGGTGTTGTTGCTCTTGATGATGCGTGGTGCCTTATTATAATCTCAATTTCCATCTCAATAGCAAAAGCACTGATTTTTTCACAAAACAGCCACAATGCCGTAATTTTTTTTCATGCAATTGCTGGCTCCATAGGCAAAATCGTGATTGCTTTTGTGATTGCAGGTATCATAATTTATCTTCTCAAAAGATTTTCCATTTATGTTGTGGCAAGAGAAAACCTTCTTCTTTATGTTCTGGGATTTCTTTTTCTTGGTGCAGGAATTTCCGAAATGTTTCATATTCCCCTTCTGCTTACCTGCATGCTCATGGGGGCAATCCTCGCTAACATAACTGTTGAGACAAAATTCTTTGATTTAATACATGAGATTGACAATACAATTTACCTTTTGTTTTTTGTTTTGTCAGGCGCTTCTCTTGAAATAAAACTCCTCAGAGAAATTTCGGTTGTTGCCATTGTTTACTTTCTGGTAAGACTTATAGGAAAATTCATCGGTTCTTTTATAGGTGCCGAGATAGCAAAAGCCCCTCCGAGAATAAAAAAGAATATCTGGTGGGGACTTGCGCCTCAGGCAGGAGTAGCCCTGGGTGCTGCATTGATTATGAAAGAACAGTTTCCCCAGTTTGGAGATAAAATCTTTACCACAATCATCACAACCACTGTAATCTATGAAATACTGGGTCCTGTTCTTGCAAAAATCGGTTTGAAAAAAGCAGGAGAAATTTAATAGAATAGTGGAAAGGTATGATGAGAAAAAGTAATTTAAAACGGGGAGGGGCAATGAAAAATTATATTTTTGTTTTGATTATTTTCTCTGCAAGTTTGTTTTCCCAGAACACAGACACACAGGAACGGATAAATTTTATACCAAAAGCAGGCGGTCTCAATTACGGGGAATACAATGTGAATTTCAGAATTTATCAGAATGGAGGCATGCTTACAAGAATGGTGTTTGGTGTTCTTCAGGGAATTGATATTGGATTTTCATGGGATATTTACTCACTTATTGGCACAGAAACAGCACATGCAAGAGACCCGAACCTTTATCTGAAATTTGATATTTTCAGAGGGAATCAGCTTCTTCCAGCAATCTCACTGGGTTACGACAATCAGGGATATGGCTTGTGGGATAAAAATCAGGAAAAATATGAAATCCCGGCTCTTGGTTTTTTTGCAACTTTTTCAAAAGAACTTTTTATACCAAAATTCTATGTAACTGCAGGTTTAAACTATAACAAAGATGCCTTTGAGAAAAATAAGGATTTTCCAGAAAGTCTTGCCTGTTTTGCAGGATTTAACATAAAGCCATCCCGACTTGGAATTTTTGCAGAGGCATTAAACATAGGCAAAGGTTGGGATTACAGTCAGATAAATGCAGGTATTGTCTTTGAATTTACAGAGGGACTTAATTTTATGCTTGCTTTTGAAAACGTATCAGAAGCAGACAAAATAAGAAAAGATGTAGAAAGAACTTTTGAAATTCTTTACAAGGGTGCATTTTGAAAATGAGTGAGGTTATTCCTGAATTTGAAAAGCCACTTCTAAAACTTGAAAAAAGAATAAAAGACCTTGAACTTGCTCCCCAGAAAAATGCAAAAAAAATAGCAAAACTAAAACAAAAACTTTTGAAACTCCGAAAAAAGATTTTTTCAAAACTTTCTCCATATCAGAGGGTTCAACTTGCCCGACATCCCTTAAGACCCCTTTTTTCAGATTACTTAAAAAGTCTTTTTTCTGACTTTGTTGAACTTCATGGAGACAGATTATTTGCAGATGACCCTGCGATAATTTCAGGTATAGCAAAATTCGGGAAAAAAAGCGTTGCAGTAATCGGACAGGAAAAAGGCAAAACCACTGCTGAAAAAATGAGGAGAAATTTTGGCATGCCTCATCCTGAAGGTTACAGAAAAGCCCTTCGGATTATGAAACTTGCGGAAAAATTTAATCTGCCAATTTTGACATTTGTTGACACCCCTGGTGCATATCCAGGAATTGGGGCAGAGGAGAGGGGGCAGTCAAGAGCAATAGCACACAATCTTATGGAAATGTCAGGGCTTAGAGTTCCTGTTATAACCACAGTAATTGGAGAAGGGGGCTCAGGAGGGGCTCTTGCAATTGCAGTTGCAAATTATGTTCTGATGCTTGAAAACTCAATTTATTCTGTAATCTCTCCTGAAGGATGTGCTTCAATCCTTTTCAGGGATGCAAGCCTTGCACCACGGGCAGCTGAGGTTTTAAAACTCACTGCAGAGGATTTATTTAGATTTGGTGTAATTGATGAGATTGTTCCTGAACCTCTTGGCGGGGCTCATCTTGCTCCAGAAAAACAGGCACAGACTTTAAAGGAAAAACTAAGCACTGCCCTTTGTAAAATTCAAAAAATTTCTGATTGTGCAAAACACAGATATGAAAAATTCAGAAAAATTGGTGTTTATGCATAGATATAGTGGGCGAATTACCATGCAACTTAAAGAAAAGTGGAAAGGAGAAAAAGAGTAGGCAGTGGTAAGTAGTAAGGATTAAGTGCCGAATTAAAAATGAAAAATGAAAAATTTGAAATTTAAAATTTACAAT
>JAGHAG010000064.1 GCA_021161625.1 Elusimicrobiota bacterium | reverse complement strand
CATGCCCTTAACAATGTCCTTCAGGACATATTCATAAGATACAATTTGCTTAATGGAAAAAATGCTAGATGGATTCCCGGAACAGACCACGGTGGAATTGCAACACAGACAGTTGTTGAAAAGGAACTCTTAAAACAGGGAAAAACAAAAAAAGAACTGGGACGCGAAAAATTTCTTGAATTTTTAGAGGATTGGAAAAAGCAGTATGGTGGAAGAATCATAGAGCAATTGAAAGTTTTAGGATGTGCCTGTGACTGGGATGCTTTGAGATTCACAATGGATGAGGTCTGTTCAAGGGCAGTCAAAACTGCATTTATTAAACTCTTCAAAGAAGGTAAAATCTATCGCGGGGTTCGCCTTATCAATTACTGTATCAGGTGCGAAACATCCCTGTCAGACATTGAGGTGGAATATAAGGAAGAGCAGGGGAAACTTTACCATGTAAAATATCCTTTTTTAGACAATCCTGCTGAAGGCATAGTTGTTGCAACAACGAGGCCTGAAACAATGCTTGGGGATGTAGCTGTTGCTGTAAATCCCGAAGACGAAAGATACAAAAACCTCCATGGAAAACTTCTGATATTGCCCCTTACAAACAGAAAAATTCCTGTTATAGAGGACGAAATTGTTGAGATGGAATTCGGCACAGGTGCGGTTAAGGTCACGCCGGGCAGCGACTTCAATGACTGGGAAATTGGAAAAAGACACAACCTTCCTGCTTTAAAAATCATAGATGAAAAGGGGTATTTTACAAAAGAAGCAGGGGAAGAATTTGTTGGACTTACAAGGGAGGAAGCAAGAAAAAAGGTTTTAGAACTTCTCAAAGAACAGAATCTTCTTTTAAAAGTTGAGGATTTAATTCATTCTGTCTCTGTCTGTTACAGATGCGGTTCCCCGATAGAGCCAATTCTTTCAAAGCAGTGGTTTCTTGAAATGAAAGACCTCGCCCGACCTGCTTTAAAGGCGACTTTAGAAGGTAAAATAAAATTTTTTCCTGAAAGGTGGAAGAAAAATTTCTGTGATTTTCTTAAAAATATTCAGGACTGGTGTATTTCCCGCCAGATATGGTGGGGACATAGATTACCTGTTTATTACTGTAAGGGCTGCGGGCAAGAAAATGACTGGCGAAAAGGAATAATTGTTTCAGAAGAAAAGCCCGAAAAATGTCCTGTTTGCGGTTCAAAAGAAATTTCTCAGGATGAGGATGTTCTTGACACCTGGTTTTCCTCGGGGCTGTGGCCTTTTGAGGTTTTCGGCTGGCCAGAGAAAACAGAGGATTTAGATTACTTTTTCCCGACAAGTGTTCTCGTCACAGGACACGAAATTCTCTACCTCTGGGTTGCAAGAATGGCTATGATGTCGCTAAAATTTACAGGCAAAATTCCGTTTCATCATGTCTTTATTCATGGAATTGTCAGGGACAAGACAGGTAAAAAGATGTCAAAATCCCTCGGAAACACAATAGACCCTCTTGAAATAATAAGGGACTGGGGCGTTGATGCTTTGAGATTTGCAATTTCAAAGCAGGCTGTTCCAGGACATGACCTTTTAATTTCAAACGAGAATTTCATTTCAGCAAGAAATTTTATGAACAAAATCTGGAATTCAACAAATGTTATCCTGAAATATGGAAAAAAGGGCAGTTTCAAAAAACCCCGGACAATTTATGACAGATGGTTTTTAACAGAATTTTCCTTTTTTTTAAAGGAAATAAAGCATGCCTTTGAAAGCTATGATGTTTCAAGATATTCAAGGGCAATTTATGATTTTTACTGGAGAAAATTCTGTGACTGGTGGCTTGAAATTTTAAAACTCAGGGATGATGATTACGGCAAAGAACTTTCTGGTTTTATTTTCAGGGCTCTTTTAGTTGTGGCTCATCCTGTCATCCCTTTTATAACAGAAAAGCTGTATCAGATTGTAAAAGAGGACGGCGAACCTGAAAGCATTTTGAATTTAAAATTCCCGGAGGTTAGTTTTACTGATGAAAAGGCACACGAAGATTTTGATGAGGTTATTTCTCTGATAACAGGCATAAGAAATTTGAGAGCAACTCTTGAAATTCCACATTCCTCAAAATTAAAAGTAGCAGTTTCCTGCGATAGGGATTTAAAAGAGGTTTTTGAAAAGTGTTTGTTTTTGATAAAGCCCCTTGCAAAGGTGAGTGTTATTGAATTTTCAGAGAAACAATTCCCCCACACAGCAAGTTTTGCAAGTGCAAAATTTAAGTGTCAGGTTTTTGTTGAAGGGGTTGTGGATTTGAAAAAAATATCGGAAAAAATAAAAGAGGAAGTTGAAAAACTTGACAATCTCATAAAAAAGACAGGGCAACTTCTGAAGAACGAAAATTTCAAAAAAAAGGCAAAACCAGAAGTTTACGAAGCAAAAAAACACCTTTTTGAAAGATATACAGCAAAAAAAGAAAATCTTAAAGCAATTCTGGACAATCTTGTTGAATGAGAATTTTTTTTCTGATTTTACTTTTCAGTCAGTTTCTGTTTTCTGAAGAAATCTTTGAAAATTTTTGTAGGGGAAAATTTGAAATAACGCTTTTTTACAAAAAACCTGTAACAGAAAAGGACTTTTATGAGGTTAAGGTCCTCAAAGAAAAAGTTACGATTTTTTCAAATCTTCTTGAAATAGAAATTTCAAATATGAGTTTAAGAAAGATGCTTTACATAGATGTAAATCTAAAGGCAAAAATTTTTTTTGACCCTGTTCGTATGAAAGTAGTTCTTCCCTATAAAGGCATCTTTTTTGACATAGACAAAAATCTTATCAAAGTGTTCCAGTTCCTTGGTCTTTCAAAACCAAAAAGCATTCATCAGGAAGATTTTTTTGGAAGCCCTGTTAAATTTAAAGATGGTTTTCTTTTTCAGTCATACAAAGACACTAACTTCCTTCTCACATACAACAATAAAAAAAGAACCCTCATCCTCACAGATCCCCACTTTTTTTCAGGAGTGAAAAGTTTTTTAGACAGATTTATTTTCTACAAAACAGCAAATTCCCTGTGGTTTATTGATACGAAACTAAGGCGCAATGAAATGGTTTTTAAAACAGAGGCAGGTGAATTTATTACAGATTATATTTGCGACGGCAGAAAAAACATTTTCTCAGTAGTTTCTAAAAATTCCTCAAACATTTACGCAGGTCCCTTATACCAGAAACCTGAAAAGGTTCTTTCAGAAGTTCCGTATGTTATCAAGAAAATTGCCAGAACAAAGAAAGGTTTAATCTTTTTTGCAAGGTTTGACACAAAAACCGCAGTTCTTTTCTGCAACAAAAAATACAAAATTTTAAAAATAGTGACCTTTCCAGAAAAATCTTTTTTTGTGGGGGAATTATCCGATGGTATTGTTCTGTTCTTTCCAAAAAAGGGAAAAGTTCTTTTTTTGAGTGAAAATACACAGGAAATTCTTGCTCGAAAAACTTCTTACAAAAAAGTGGAAGATTGTGTTGATGAAAAATTTTTCGTCTTTTTAAAAGATGAAAATTTATGGAACAAATTTTCTCATATCCCTTCGTCAAGAATTATGTTTTTTAAAGATAAAAACCGTATGAATTTTGTTTTACAAAACATGAAAAAAGAAAATGTTTATTCAATTACTCCTTTGGGAAGCACTGCTTTTTTTCTTCTGGAATATGCTGACCAGTTGCGGAAATTTAAGAAATATGATGTTCGCGGACTTCTTTCTCAAAAGGAGTATGAAAGAGTTCAAAAAAACAGGTTAAGGCACATTTCACTAATCTTTATAAGTGTTGTATTTTTTTCTATGATAATATGGCAGGTGATAAGAAATGCGAAAACAAGGAAGGAAGCCATCTGAATTAAGGAAGATTACAATCGTTCCTGAGTTTGAAGGAATCTCCTCAGGGGTAACCCTTACAACTTTTGGCAGGACAAAGGTTCTGACAAGTGTGGCGATGGAAGAGTCAGTCCCGCCCCACCTGAAAGGGTCTGGAACAGGATGGCTTACAGCAGAATACTCAATTCTTCCCTATGCAACAGTTCCCAGAAACAGAAGAGAACGCATGAAAATTTCTGGAAGGACAAGAGAAATAGAGCGGCTTATAGGAAGAAGTTTGAGGTGTGTGCTTGATCTGGGGGCTATAGGCGAAAGAACGGTTTTTGTTGACTGTGATGTTTTGCAGGCAGACGGAGGAACAAGGTGCGCTTCAATTACAGGAGCATTTGTTTCGCTTTATCTTTTTTTCAAAAAACTTGAGAGGGAAAGGCAGATTTTTGGATTTCCTGTTAAAGGATATCTTGCTGCTGTAAGCTGTGGAATTGTAGAGGGCGAACTCCTTCTTGACCTTGATTATGATGAGGATGTGCTTGCAACCTGTGATATGAATGTTGTGGGAGATGGAGAAAACTTTGCAGAAATACAGGCAACTGGAGAGGAAAAAGTTTTCTCTCATGAGGATTTTTTCAAACTGCTTGAACTTGCAAGAAAGGGAATAAAGGAAATTATTGAAATTCAGAAATCTGCAATAAAAAAAGCCCTCAATTTATGAAGTATCCTCTTTTTTCAAAAGACGACCTCACTGCTTTCTGGGCTCTTTTTTCAGACAATCTTGCAAACATTGTAATTTCAACAGGTGTATGTCTTTCTGTTTTTGGCATGAGCGGGAAGATTGTTTTTGGAAGAATTCTCCCCGGTGTTTCTGTTTCTCTTATTGTTGGGCTTTTCTTTTATGCAAATCTCGCGAGAAAACTTGCTTTAAAGGAAGGAAGAACTGATGTGACAGCGCTTCCTTATGGCATCAGCACTCCTGTTATGTTTGTATATCTTTTTGGAATTGTCGGACCTGTTTACTTTTCATTAAAAGCAAAAGGCATAGAAAACGCATCTCTTTATGCGTGGCAGATTGGTGTTGCAAGTGCTTTTATTGGTGGCATTATTGAAGCAATTGGAAGTATTTTTGGTCCTTATTTGAAAAAAATCACACCTCGGGCAGGAATGCTTGGAACCCTTGCAGGAATTGCAATTGTCTGGATTGCGACGGTTCCAATGGCAGAAATTTTTGAAGACCCTGTGGTTGGATTTGTTTCTCTTGCAATTGTTTTTACAGGTTTAATAGCAAGGGTCCGCTTCCCTGCAAATATACCCGCAGGGCTTCTTGCAATAATTGTTGCAACTGTAATTTCACTTTTTATGGGACACTCAAAAATCACATTTGAAAATGTATCATTTCATCTGCCAGTTCCTGTTTTTTCAGATTTGATAAACGGGTTTAAACTTCTTTTCAAATATCCTTTTATCTTTACAATAATCATACCGATTGAAATTTACAATTTTATTGAAACAATGAATAATGTTGAATCTGCACAGGCAGCAGGAGATAAATATCCTGTGGGAACCTGCCAGGTAATGGACGGAGCAGGAACAATGATAGGAGCAATTTTTGGAAGTATGTTTCCCACAACAGTTTACATTGGACATCCTGCATACAAAAGATTAAATGCCAGAAGCGGTTATGCTCTTGGTGTTGGAATTGTGATATTTTTTTCTGCAATTTTTGGTTTGATTCAGTTTCTGTATCACCTTATTCCTATTGCAGCAGTTGCTCCGATGCTTGTTTTTGTGGGAATTGTTATAACAGGGCAGGCATTCACTGCAACACCTCATAGGCACAGCCTTGCTGTTGCAGTTGCCTTAATTCCCCATGTCTCAAATCTTCTTGTAAGTAAAATAAATTCTGTTCTTCAAACCGCAGGAACTCTTGTTAATGACAGATTTATTGCAAAACTTCTTGAAGCAGGAGTTCACTGGCAGGGGCAAAATGCTCTTTCACAGGGAGCAATTTTGACAGGACTTTTCTGGGGAGCAATTGTTGCAGAACTTACAGATTTAAAATTCAAAAAAGCGTTTGCCTTTTCTTTAATGTGTTTTTTTCTTGCTCTTTTTGGTTTTATTCATTCGCCAAAACTTGAAATAAATTTTTCCTCTATTGCAATTGGCTATCTAATAATGTCAGTTTTTTTTCTTTTAGCGCACCTGATAAATTTGAACAATAAAGTAACAAAGTAACAAAGTAACAAAGTGATAAGGTGACAAGGGAAGCAGAAGTCAGATGTCGGAAGTCAGAAGTCGGAGGTCGGAAATGTAGCTCGAGACCCTTGGTCTGCGATAAAATGATATGGAGACAAGAAAGTAAGGTGACAGGGTGACTAAGTGACAAGGTGACAAGGATTGTAGCGGGCGAATTACCATTCGCCAAGAAAGGTGACAGAGTGACTAAGTGACGAAGTGACAAAGAAAATGAAAATCCCCCTTTGTATTCCCCCCTTTTGAAAAAGGGGGGAAATAGGGGGGATTATAAAAATTAAAAATGACAAATGAAAAATGAAGCGAAATTAGGAGATT
>JAGHAG010000073.1 GCA_021161625.1 Elusimicrobiota bacterium | reverse complement strand
GTAAAAAAAAATGAAAAAGAGAAAAAGGAAAAAAGTGAAAAGGAAAAAGGGGAAAAATTAAAAATAAAAAATTAAAAATGACAAATGAAAAATGGAAAATCAGTGGTAAGGAGTAAGTAGTAAGGATTAAGTGATGGGAAAGATGACCCAGCACCAACTTGGACAGATTAAAAAGGATATTCAACCAAGTTGGTGCTGGGCTAAAGTGAGCGAAGCGAACGGCTTAATCCTTAATCCTGATGAGCCCTCATTACTCATTACTCATCCCTATTGTGGCTATTTGCTAAAGAAAAAGGCGGAAGGATAAATGCAGGATAAGTCTTCACATCATCGGGCAGGAAGCAACTTCCTTGTAATACGTTTTAGTTCTCTTGGAGATGTAATTCTTACAGCACCTGTTTTTGAAAACATAAAAACAAATTACCCGGGAAGTTTTATTTATTTTCTTACAAAAAAACAATACAGAGATGTCTTTCAGGAAGACCCCTTTGTTGACAGGGTTGTGGCACTGGAAGATTTTTCTTTTCCTTTGCTTGTAAAATTCATCCACAGCATAAAAGCCTCTGTTATTTTTGACCTGCACAATTCCCTGAGGAGCAACCTTCTTGATTTTTTAAGTTTTTCAAAGGTCTATAAAGTGAAAAAATACAGAAGAGAGAGAAAAAAAATCCTTTCAGGCGAAAAGATTGAAATCCCGCCTGTAAGGGAAAGATATATTGAGCCCCTTTTAAGAGCAGGTTTGAAAGTTCACACCACAATTCCAAAAATTTATCTAAGCAAAACAGAAATTGAAAATGGGAAAAAAATTCTTTTAAATTTAGGAATTCCTGAAAACTCTCAGGTGATTTCAGTTGCGCCCCTTTCAAAATGGAAGAACAAGGAGTGGTCGCACTTTCCTGAATTTTTTGAGATTGCAGTAAAACCAGGGAGATTTTTTTTAATTCTGGGAGATGATTTTAAAAGAGCAGAAAAATTTTTGCCTGAAAAATCCTACATAAGAAGTTTTATAAAAAATGTTTCAGGCACACTTTCTTTGAGGGATGTTTTTTCTCTTCTGTATCATTCAGACCTTTTAATCAGTGTGGATTCGGGAATTTATCACGCAGGAGAAGCCCTTGGTATTCCCACAATTGTTTTCTTTGGACCAACGGTTCCTGCTTTTGGTTTTTCACCAGTAAAAGCAAAGGTTCTTGAAGTTGATATTCCCTGCAGGCCCTGTCATCTGCACGGTGGAAATTTCTGCAAAAGAGGAGACCATGCCTGTCTTGATTCAATTTCTCCTGACGAAGTTCTGGATGCAGTTGAGGAAATGCTGAACAGATGAAAATTTTAATTGTCCAGACCGCTTTTATAGGAGATGTTGTTCTTACTTTTCCTATGATTGAAGCAATAAAACAGAGTGCTGAAAATTGTAAACTTCATTTTCTTACGCTTCCACAATATGAAAATTTTGTTTCAAAATCTTCATCTGTTTCAAAGGTTCTGGTCTTTGACAAAAAAAATGAAGGTTTTTTTAAACTTCTCAAATTTTCCAGATTTTTAAAAAATCAGAAATACGACCTTGCAATTTTACCACACAGGTCTTTCAGGTCAGGTCTGCTTGTATTTCTCGCTAGAGTAAAAAAAAGGGTTGGTTTTGACATTGCAGAAGGAAGATTTTTTTACACTGACAGAGTTCCTTATATAAGGAATATTCACGAAGTTGAAAGGAATCTCACCCTTGCGCGGTTCTGCGGTTTTGAAAAGTGGGATGGAAGATGGAATTTGCCCTATGATGAGAGTTTTTTCAAAGAAAATGTTTCACCAAAAAGACCTCAAATTGTTGTAAGCCCCCTTTCAAACTGGGCTACAAAAATGTGGCCTCTTGAATACTGGATAGAACTTATAAACAAAATTTCAAGAAATTTTCAGGTGATAATTGTCGGCGGTGGAAGGATGGTGGATTTGTGGGATAAAGTAAAATCGCAAATTCCGAATAATGTTTTAGATTTTGTGGGGAAAACAGATTTTCTTACGCTTTCAGGAATTGTAAAAAATGCAGACCTTCTCATAACAAATGATTCTGCCCCTCTTCACTTTGCTTCTGCTTTTAACGTGAAAAGCATTGTGATTTTTGGACCAACTGTTCCTGCTTTTGGATTTGGACCGTATAATAAGAATTGTATAATTTTAGAGAAAAACCTGCCCTGCAGACCCTGTAATATTCATGGGCCCCAAAAATGTCCCCTAAAACATCACAACTGTATGAGAAAAATTTATCCACAGGAAGTTTTTGAAGCGGTTAATTCAGTTCTTTGATTTTTCCTTCTGCAATTTTATCTGCAAGTTCTGTTGTCTGATTTATTTTCTGTGTTATGAGTTTTATATAAGTTTGCTCGTCTGCATCTTGGGGGACAAAAATCGGCTCTCCATAAACCACAACGCCTTTTGAAAAAGGGCAGGGAATTATGTATTTATCCCACGAGGGCACAACAAAGTATTTTGAAAAAGCAGTTGCCATAGGGACAATGGGGCATTTGCTCGCTTTTGCCAGATGAAAGACGCCGGGTTTTAAAACTCTTTCAGGCCCTTTTGGTCCATCAACTGCAATTGCGCATTCTTTGCCTCTTTTTAGTTTTTTTATCATTGAAAAAGCAGCAGCATCACCTTTTCGGGATGAAGAACCCCGCACAGTATCAAATCCGTATCTGTAAAGAACCTGACTTAAAATTTCACCATCTCTGCTTAAACTGGTCATCACAACAATTCCATTATTGCGGCGGGTAAAAATTTCGTAAAAATGTCTTCCGTGCCAGAAAGCATAAATAAAGGGGATTTTTTTCTTTCTCAATTTTAGAGGTGCACGCCAGTTTACGATTTTTACAAACACAAGTCGGTTGATAAGATACGAAACCAGATATGCAAAAAATGTCAAAATTCTCATAAGATAGTCAGGGGGCATAGCCCCCTGAAACCCCCGTTTTCTTTATATTTTTTTACTGCCATCACAAATTCTCGTCTATCACCTGACTATCTTATAAAAATTATTCCTTATTTAAAAAAAAATTTTACCCTATCCATCGGAAATTGAAAATTTCCGATGCGATAAGATATGTTACAAAATTTTTTCAATTTGCAGAAGAAATTTTAAGAAATACACAG
>JAGHAG010000055.1 GCA_021161625.1 Elusimicrobiota bacterium | reverse complement strand
CTTAAAAATTCTGCCTTCCTTTTCAAAAACAAATTCCTTTGGCTGGGATTTTATTTTCTCTTTTGAAATAACAACTTTAACAGGTTTCATTTCTTCAGGAAATGCTTTTAAAACTTCAGAATTGATGTAATCCGGAGAATACTCTTTTTCAGTTTCAAGGTCTATAAATTCGCAATCAGATGAAAAGCCCGTTTTAAGAGGAGGGGATGTGGAAAACTTTATCTTCCTTTTGTATCCCCTTCCTTTCACAAAATCTATTTCCATTCTTCTCAAAATTTTTTCTATATGGAAAATTGTATCCAGATGACCCATAAAGACAAATTTTCCCTTTTTTGAATAAAAAATTCTCAAAAACATTATACTATGACTTTACTCCACGGATAGTATCCGACAAAATCCCTTCTTATATATTCATCAAAGTCAATCCCCAGTTTTGAAAACTCTTCTCTCCATCTGTCAACTGAAAAAATATCCCTGCCTTTTAAATTTAAAAGAATTTTTCCCACATTTTCATCACCTGTGGTGATGGCTGATTCAATTAGAGCATAGGAAATATCCGGAAGTTTTAGAGCAACCCTTTTCATTAAAGTTTTGAATTTTTCTATGTGTGCTTCTAACCTGTCAACAGGAAAAATTTTTTCATCCTGAAAAGGCGTGTGGGGGGCGGGGACAAAAATTGAAAGAGAAATTTTCAATTTAAGCCCTATTTTTGAAAGTTCTTTAACTGCCTTTATTGTCTCGGCAATATCATCCTCTTCTTCTCCAGGAAGACCTATTAGAAGATAAATTTTTGCATCCGGGAATCCGGCTTTTTTAAGTTCCTTTAAGACATTCTCAAATTCTTCAAATGAAGTTTCCTTGGAGATTTTCTTCTGAAGGCGCTTTGAAAATGTTTCAGGGGCAAACGTAATATTCACCTGATTGAGTTCAAGAATTTTTAAAATGCATTCAAGGGATTTTATATCAGGCCTAAGGGAAGGAATTTGAAGAGAAATTGCTTTTCTTTTAAGAAGGGGGAGAATTCTTGAAACAACCTCAATGAGGTAGGGATATTGTGAGGTTGAAAGAGACAAAAAAGAAATCCCTTCCCAGCCAGTGTTTTTTATTGACTCTTCAACAAGCCAAACAACTTCGTCGGGTTTTCTAATTCTCAAAGGTGAATAAAATTTTCTTGCCTCGCAAAAAGCACAATTGTTAGGACAACCTCTCATTATTTCAATGTCAAGGCGATTTTGAAATGTCCTTATATTTGGAATAATTGGTGTGAGCGGATAATACTCTGTTTTTAAGGGAGAAAATCTTTTTTTCACTTTTTTACTTATCCCTTTTACATACACTCCTTCAATTTTTGAAATTTCGCTAAGAAAATTTTCCCTGTTTTGTGAAAAAATATCAAGAATTTCTCCGACAACTTCCTCGCCATCTCCAACAACAAAGGCATCAAAAAAATTTTCAAATGGTGCAAAATTCATTGTTGCAACACCACCAGCAATACAGACAGGTTTTTTTTCACACGAGATACCGAGAAGTTCAAACATTTCAAATATGTTTAAAACAGCATATCTGGAACTTAAAGAGAAAAGCAGAATGTCAAATTCATCCGCTCTTCTGTGGGATTCAAGAGAAGTAAGAACTTTTTTTGTTTCAAAAAGATATTTTTTGTAATCTTCAAGTGGAAAATATACCCTTTCGCATAGGCTGTCTTTTCTTGAATTTATTGCTTTATATAAAAAATTTATTCCAAGCGAATTTCCTGAAATTTCATAGGTTGTCGGTACAACAAGGAGAACTTTTTTAGGAATTTCCTGCCAGTTTTTTGTAATGCTGAAAAATTCTCCACCAACATACTGGGCAGGTTTTTGAAACTTCAGAAGTTTCATTCCTTGGCAACTCTGTTAACATTTAAAACAACACCAATCATTGAAAGATAAACAACCACTGCTGTGCCGCCATATGAAACAAAAGGAAGAGGAAGCCCTGTTATTGGTAAAACTCCCAGATTCATTCCTATGTTTAAAATCGTCTGAAAAGAAAGAACTGAAAAAATCAAAAAGCAGAGTATTGAACCTTCTCTATCCACCGCCCTTTGCGAAATTTTTAAAATTTCCATGTAGAGAATAAAATATGCTATAAGTATCAAAAAGGCACCAACAAAACCAAACTCCTCACAGATTGTTGCAAACAAAAAATCCGTGTATTTTCCAGGAAGAAAGCCAAGGCGCGCCTGTGTTCCTTTCAGATAACCTTTTCCAAAAAGCTTTCCAGACCCAATTGTAATCAAACTCTGTGAAATCTGATAGCCCGAATTTAACGGGTCTCTTTGAGGATTTATAAAATTCATAATTCTGTTTTTCTGGTAGGGCTTTAGCATTTTTGAAATTCCAAAGCCAGTGAAAACAATTACATTTAAACTCAAAAACAAAAACAAACTCGGTATATAGGGTTTTTTTACTTTAAAAATGAATTCAAAAACACCAAACAAAATTCCGCACAAAACAAATATAAGAACAGGAATTTTGAAAGAAAAGCAATGAAAACAAAAATAAATTAAACTAAAAAAAAGTGCAAATCCTACAAAAAACAAAATTAAAAGAGGTCTTGTATTCTGAGAAAGAACAAGAAACGCCAAGGATATGGCAAGAAAAACAATGGAAGAACCAAGGTCGGGCTGAATAAAAACCAGAACAAACGGCAAGAGCGAAATAAACCCAATTCCCACAATTGTCTTGAAGGACTGTCTTGTGGCATAATTCTTTGAAACATAGTGGGTGAGAAGAAGAATTGTTGTAAACTTTGCTATTTCAGAGGGCTGGAAGGTAATAATTCTAATATCAAGCCATGACCTGCTGAAATTTATTTCCTTTCCCCATAAAAGCGTAAGAATTAATAATCCAATTCCAAGAAGATATAAAATATGCGCTCTAAATCTTAAAAAAACCCTGTATCTTGTGTCTGAGAAAACAAACAAAAATAAAACTCCAATTATAAGGGCAACAAAATGGTTATATAGTGCTCTGCCAGAGACAAAACTTACAATCTCAGAAGAACCAAAACCCAGCAGAAAAAAAACAGACAAAATAATTTTTAGGTTAAAATTTTTCATTTCTACATTTTTTATCCGTAAATCCCCCCTATTTCCCCCCTTTGAAAAGGGGGGAATACAAAGGGGGATTTTCCGCCCTCCGACTCCTGCTTTTCTTGTCTCCATATCACTTTTTCGCAGACCAAGGGTCTGCAGCTACATATATCCGCCGTAGCTTTAGCGTAGGCGGACTATCCTCTTTCCTCTATCCTCTATCCTCTTTTTTCCTTGTCTCCATATCACTTTTTTTTAATTTTATATATTTTTGCCAGATTTTTCTTGAAATTGGCCCTGCAGAAGTAGAACCCATCCCCCCGTGTTCAACCACAACAACAAGAGAAAATTGCGAAAACTCCTCTCCGCCGAAAGAAACAAACCAGCCGTGGTCTTCTCCATTGGGATTCTGTGCTGTTCCTGTTTTTCCATATATAATAACATCAGGGATGTTCAAAATCTGACCTGTTCCTGATAGAACAACTTTTCTCATTGCCTCTTTCAAAATGGAAAAAGTTCTGGGATTTAATGAATATTCTTTAACAACTTTTGGAATTGCCTGATACTCAAGTTTTCCTTCTGATGAGACAATTTTTTCAATTAAGTATGGTCTCATAATAACACCGTTGTTTGCAACGCCTGAAACCAGCAATGCCATCTCAATGGGAGTAACCCACAAATAACCCTGACCTATTGCCATATTTATGGAATCCCCGGGAAGCCAGGGATATTTTTTTTCCTTTTTCTTCCATGAAGGAGATGGGATTGTTGCAGAAAGTTCTCCTTCTATGTCTTTAAAAACTGTCAGGGAAAGCCCCATTTTTTTTGCGTATTCAGCCAACTTTTTCCCGCCTGCCTTTAACCCGAGATTGTAAAAATAAACATTGCAGGACTGGGAAAATCCTTTAAAAAAATCCACATCCCCATGTCCTTTCTCCTTCCAGCAGGCAAAATCCTTATTTCCATAATGGAAAACACCATTGCAAAAAAATTTTTCATTCAAATCAATAAGGTTTTCATTTAAGGCACAGGCAGATGTAACAATTTTAAATGTTGACCCTGGCGGATACTTCATCTGAATACATCTATTTATAAGAGGGTATTCTCTGGATGTAATCAGGTCTTTAACCTTGCCTTCAAGAAAAAGTTCAGGGTTAAATCCCGGGGAACTTACCATCAGATAAATTTCACCTGTCTGGGGATTCAGGGCAATAGCACAACCCTTTCTTCCTTCAAATGCCTCAAACGCAATTTTCTGTAAATTTGAATAGATAGTAAGATAAACATTTGAGCCGGTCCTTGGTTTTAGAGAACCCTTGACACTGATAACCTTTCCTCTTGAATTTACCTCAACAACTTCTCCCCCCGGAATGCCGAATAAGTATCTGTCACAGGTTTTCTCAATCCCAGAAATGCCATGAAGAGCACCCTTGTATGAATAGGGAAGTTTCTTTTCTTTTGGAAGAGGCCCTAAATAACCTGTAATATGGCTGAAAATTTTGCCAAAAGGATAAAATCTTTTTGGTGCTTTTACAATCCTCATGCCTTCAAATTCATCTAAACGGGCTGCCACAGGTATGAGTTCTTTTCCTTTTAAATCTTTTGCCACAGTGATAAGAACTTCCCCTCGGGCAAGAGACATTAAAATATTTCTTCTCAATTCTCTGGCAGGTCTCTTCAAAATTTTCAACAATTTTTTTAAATTCTGTTCATCAGGTCTTGACTGTGAGACAAGATTATAGGAAATATAAGTTCCTGCAACAATTTTGTTGTCCTTTGAAAAAATTATCCCTCTTGAAGGCGGAATTATAAACTTTTTTAAATAGTTCCCTTCTGATTTTTTCTGAAACTTAAAACCTCTCAAAACCTGTATCTGAAAAGTCCTTAAAAAAAGAAATACCCAGAAAACAAGAAAAACAACTTTAACGAATTTTACTCTGTTTAAAAATGCCTCAAATCCTCTGTCTTTATACCACATTAACCTGAATTATTCACACCATATTTATTATTGTCATTATATCAAATGCAAATCAAATGCAAAGTGCAAGTGTGAATAATTCACCCTTCGGGCCGCCCCTTCGTAAAGAAGGGGCGGGGTTAACCCCGCCCCACCCTCTAAGCAGTATAATCTTAACCCACCTTAACCTTTCTTCAAACATTTTCATACTGCTTTAACCTTTTCTCTCATACATAGAGGGCGGGGCGGCCCCCGATTTTATCGGGGGTGCATGAATAATGCAGGTTAAAATCTTTTCTTCTCAGGAAAAAGCAAAAATAGAAAGACAACAAAAAATGCCGTTGATATTGCTCGGGCTGCTGCAGGAAAAATGGGATGTGCTGAAAGTGGAATAAAAAAACTCAAAACATAATAAAAAAGAAAAATAAAAAAACTTCCCAGAAAACCTGTGATAAATTTTCCAAAAAAAGCACTTGCATCAAAGTTGCTTGAAAATCTTAAAAGCAAAAAAACTGCTATCAAATAAACAAGTGAATCCAGACCAGCAGGATGCACAAGTAAAAAAGAATTTATAAGACCAATAAAAAAAGCAAAGGTATATGCCAGAGGAGCAGAAAATTTAAATGCTCCAAATACAACCGCTGCAACAACCATCGAAGGGGTGAAAAATGGTATCCAGGAAAAGATTCTGTTTACAAGAAATATCTGAACATAGGGTGCTAAAAAAAGCAGAATAAAAGGGATTGTCATCTTTCAATCACAAAAACATTTTTTATTGAATTTAAATTGTATCCAAGAGTCACATCAATCCACATTTCTCCTATCTTGCTTCTCTTAAAATCCCTGACTCTGCCGCAGAGAATTCCTTCTGGGAAAATTCCATCCCAGCCAGATGTAAAAATTTTTTCTCCTTTTTTAATATCCACTCCGACAGACGGCCATATAAATTCAATCATTGCAAGACCATCTCTTAATCCCACAAGAACCCCCCAGAAATCTCTTTTTTCAGAAACCACTGCCACACGAGAAGTTTTGTTTGATGTGAGAAGACACTGGGAAATTCCTCCCTTTGTCTTTTTAATTTTTCCGAGAAGAACCCAGTCATCTGAAACCCTTACAACAACAGGACTTCCTTCTTTAAACTCTCCTCTTATTAAAAGAATCCCTGAGTTCAAGTCAACGGTTCCATAGGGAGTTGTAACATTAAAATTTCCCGGTTCAAAAAATTTTTCATCTTTTAAAAAGACAATGTCCTCAAGTTCCTTTACTCTTGTGCTTAAAATCTGTTTTTCCAGAGAAAGAGTGGAAATCTCTTTTTTTAATTTTTGATTTTCTTTAAAACATCTGGCAATTTTGAGGAGTTTACCTGGAAATTTCTCAAGATTTTGAATTGCCTCTTCACTCTTTGCATATGGAAAATAATAAATGAACTTTACAAAACTTCTTAACTTTAAAGTTGTTCTTGATGGTATGACAAAAGAAAGTATAAATGAAACAACCAGATAAATAACAAAAAGATACCCCCCTCTTGAGGAGTCATTCATATTTCCTTTGCGCCTTTCTGATATCTTCTAACGTTTCAAGAAATTTTCCTGCTCCAAGTGCCACACAGACAAGAGGGTCTGGAGCAAGGCGAACAGGCAGAGATGTTTCCTGCTGAATAAGATTTGGAAGCCCCTTTAAAAGTGCCCCACCGCCTGCAAGCACAATGCCGTTTTCAACAAGGTCGCTTGAAAGTTCAGCAGGGGTTTCCTCAAGGCAGGACTTTATGGCATCAATAATCTGCTTTATTGTTCCTGAAAGAGCCTGACGGATTGCCTGTGAGGTGATTTCAACGGTTTTTGGTAGACCTGAAACCTGGTCCCTTCCCTTTACATTCATTTTCAACTCCTCTTCAAGGGGAAAGGCAGAACCAATTGAAATTTTTACCTGCTCTGCTGTTCCTTCTCCAATTAAAAGATTGTATTTCTTTTTAAAAAACTCTTCAATTGCACCATCCATTGAATCACCACCGACTCTTATAGAACGGGAAATCACCATCCCGCCAAGAGAAATTACAGCCATTTCTGTTGTGCCGCCGCCGATATCAACAATCATTCTACCTGAGGGCTCTGCCACAGGCATATCGCTTCCAATTGCTGCTGCCATGGGCTCTTCTATCAAAAAAACCTCCCTTGCACCTGATGCCTCTGCTGCTTCCTTGACTGCTCTTCTTTCAACCTGTGTTATTCCTGAGGGCACTCCTATGACAATTCTCGGACGCAAAAAACTGAATCCTGTTTTTGCTTTTTTTATGAAATGTGAAATCATTTTTTCCGTTGCATCAAAATCTGCAATAACCCCGCTCTTCAGGGGTCTCAAGGCAATTATGTTTGCAGGGGTTCTGCCAAGCATTCTTTTTGCCTCAACCCCAACTGCAAGAACTTTGTTTGTATCCCTGTCAATTGCAACCACTGATGGCTCCTGCAGGACAATGCCCCTGCCCTTTACATAAACTAGGGTATTTGATGTTCCAAGATCCATTCCTAAATCATTGGTAAAAAGGGTATTGATAAACTCCTTTAATCCTGACATTTTTCCTCCTGTTAGTGAATAGTGAACAGTGAAAAGTGAATAGTGAAAAGTGGACAGTGAATAGAAACTTGTTCGCTATGCTCACGAAATTGATTGAAATATGTTCCGATAAATCGGAACGAAATTTGTTGAAATTTCCGTACCGATGGAATTTAACCACAGCCCTTTCCTTAGAAAGGGCTGGGTTAAAATTCAAACTGCAAAATACAAAATGACAATCCATATTATCAAATCCTAAATCCTAAATCCGAAATCCTAAACAAATCCCAATTACCAAAATTCAAATTTTCAAAACCCTTTTCTTTTTTTCTGTTTCGGTCATTTGGATTTTGATATTGTTTAGAATTTAGAGTTTCGGATTTAGAGTTTTTCATTTTTAATCTGTCATTTTTAATTTTGATTTTTGCATCTTGCATTTTCCCTAATCTCCCAATCTCCTAATTTCGCTTCACTTTTCATTCTATCCTCTTTCCTCTGTCCTCTGTCCTCTTTTTGCCAGATCAAGGGTCTCGAGCTACATTTTTAAACCAGTTCTATTCTTGCAAGCTGGGCTCCGTCACCGGCTCTTTTGCCTAATTTTATAATTCTTGTGTATCCACCAGGACGGGTTTTGTATCTCGGTGCTATATCAGAAAAAAGTTTCTGAAAAGCATCTCTATCTTTAATGTGAACTGCAACTCTTCTTTTGGGAGTGATGCCCTTTCTTTTGGCTGTTGTGATAAGTTTTTCTGAAAAAGGGCGCAGTTCCTTTGCCTTTGCAAGCGTTGTTGTAATTGCCTCGTGTTTGAAAAGTTCTGTTGCAAGGTTTCTTAACAAACTCAACCTGTGCTCACGGGGTCTTCCTAATTTTTTCATTTTAGTTTCACCTCTATTCCTTCTTTCTTTGAAAAATCCTTGAGTGCCTTTTTCAATTCCTCAAGGGATTTTTCTCCGAAATTCGGAAAGGTTTTGAGTTCTTCCTGACTGTATTTGCAAAGGTCCTTTAATTTTAAAATTTTCTGTGCCTTTAAACTGTTGAGAATTCTGTTTGAAAGACCAAGAACTTCAACAGGTTCCTCAAGAACTTCAATGCTTGTTTTTTCCTGTTCAACGGCTTCTTTTTCTTCCATCGGGACAAAAACATTTGCACACTTTCTTAAAATTCTTGCACTTTCTTTAAGAGCATCCTCCGGTGTAATGGAACCATCTGTTGTTATTTCCATAATCAGTTTGTCATAGTTGGTAATTCTTTTAACACGGGTGTTTTCAACAAAATAGGCGACTTTTTTTACTGGCGAATAATCTGCATCTATCGGGATGAAACCATATTCTTCAATTTCCCTCTCTTCAACAGGAACAAAACCCCTTCCTTTTGTTACCTCAATCTGGATTTCAAGTTTCTTGGGTTTGTCTAGTGTAAAAAGATACTGATTTGGATTTGCAAGGGTAATACCGCTTTTAAGTTCTATATCCTTGCCATAAACAGGTCCTTTGTCCTTTGTTTTTAAAATCAAAACCGTTCTTTCATCTGTGTCCATCCAGAAATTGAGTTTTTTGAAATTTAAGACAATTTCAGCAACATCTTCTTTTACCCCAAAAATCGTTGTAAACTCATGAGAGACACCCTGAATTTTTATACCACTTACAGCACACCCCGGAATTGATGAAAGAAGAATTCTTCTCAAAGAATTGCCAAGTGTGTGTCCGAACCCCCTTTCAAAAGGGGAAATGGTAAATCTGCCGAATTCCTTTGTGGCTGTTTCTTTCTCAAGGATGTATCCTTCTGGAATGATAAATTCTTTCATATCTTTCCTCCTTATCTGGAATAAAACTCAACAATAAGTCGGCTGTCAACACCAAGTTGCAGGACATCGTCTGAATTTAATTCTCTTACAATTTCACCGGAAAATTCCCCGTTCTTTCTTCTAAGCCAGTCAGGAACAGGCCTTATATCTGTGTGTTGGAGTGCTTCCTGAACTGCTTTCAGTTTTTTTGCTTTTTCTGTTAAAGATATTTCATCTCCAACAGAAAGAATTCTTGACGGGATGTTGCAGATGCGCCCATTTACCTTTACAAACCTGTGATTTATAATCTGCCTTGCCTGCATCAGGGATGAGGCAAAGCCAAGTTTGTATAAAACATGGTCTAACCTCATCATAAGCATTTTCAAAAAATTCTCACCTTTAAGTCCCTTTTTTCTTGAAGCTGTCTTAAAAGTTTTTCTCATCTGCCTTTCTGTAATATTGAATATGAATTTTACTTTTTGCTTTTCAAGAAGATGCCTTCCATATTCAGAGATTTGTCTTCTCAGTTTAGCAGACGGCTTTTCTTTTGCCAGAGGACATTTATCTGAATAACATTTATCTCCCTTCAAATACAACCTTAAAGAGTATCTGCGGCAAATTTTACATTTTGACCCTGTATATTTAGCCAAAGCAACCTCCTTTTAAACCCTTCTCTTTTTTCTTGGCTTGCAACCATCGTGTGGAACCGGGGTTATGTCTCTTACAGCAATGATTTTCAATCCCGCAGCCTGAACACTTCTTATCGCTGTTTCTCTTCCTGCACCAGGACCTTTTATCAAAACCTCAACTCTTTCCATCCCAATATCTTTAACCGTTCTTGCAACATAGCCCGCAACAACACCTGAAGCATAGGCAGTGCCTTTTTTTGTTCCTTTAAAACCGTGCTGACCGGCTGAAGAGGTGATTATTGCATTGCCATTTTTATCTGTGGCTGTAACAATTGTGTTGTTGTAGGTTGCTGATATGTAAATTTTTCCTTCTGAAGGAGCAACCTTTTTTTTGGTTCTTGCTTTTTTAGCCATTTTTCACTCCTTTTATTTTATCATTTCTCTTTCTTCTTTTTTGCACCAACGGTTTTTCTTCTGCCCTTTCTTGTTCTTGCATTTGTTCTTGTCCGCTGGCCTCTTACAGGAAGCCCTCTTCTGTGTCTTATTCCTCTGAAACAACCAATTTCTATTAAATGCCTGATGTTCGCCTGAACCTCCCTTCTTAAATCTCCTTCAACCTTAAAATTTTCATTTATAATTTTCTGTATACGGGAAACCTCTTCATCTGTCAAATCTTTCACTCTTTTATCCGGTGAAATCTGCGCCATCTGTAAAATTTTGTTTGAAGAACTTCTCCCTATTCCATATATGTATGTCAAACCTATTTCAACTCTTTTGTTCCTGGGCAACTCAATACCGGATATTCTTGCCATTCATTACCTCCTTATTTAGTATAGTGAACAGTGGACAGTGGAAAGAGGATAGAGGACAGGGAACAGAGGACAGAGGAAAGTGGATAGAGGATAGTGGATAGAAATATGCT
>JAGHAG010000188.1 GCA_021161625.1 Elusimicrobiota bacterium | reverse complement strand
GATAAAATAACGGTTAAAGTCGAGGAAAGAAAACCCCTTGCGATTTTAAAGGAGAAGACAGGGGATTTTGTTTTAACGGCAGATGGTTTTATTGTAAAAAAATATCCCCAGGTTGCAAAAAAATTTAAGATTCCCGTATGGGGGAATTTCGGCGAGACAAAAGACAGGTTAAAGGACATACAGGAATTTCTGGTTAAGCTTGTGCAGAAGGAGGCGGATTTTTACAGGCGGTTAAAAAAATTTTCGTTTGACGGAAAGAATCTAAACTTTTACTTTGAGGATTTTGAAGTGATATTTGGCAGGCCCGCCACCGACACTTTCAAAGAAAAAATTTCTGCCATAGAGGGCATTCTTGCGGATTTGGAGAAAAAAGGCAAAAAGGTTTCTTACATAGATTTGAGACCATTTACAAAAAAAATGCAAAGTGCTATTATTAAAACTAAAGAAATCAATTCTAAAAATTTAGGAGATAAAAATAGATGATTAATGGAACTATTCAGGCAGGTCTTGAAATAGGCTCCACAACAATAAAATGCATCATAGGGTCAATAACAGGCAATACAATAAAAATTGAAGGGCATGCCTCAGTGGACTGCAAGGGCATAAGGGAAGGAAGCGTTGTAAACATTGCCCAGACAGTAGAATCCATAAAAGAGGTGATTGAAAGAAGCGAAGAACTGGCAAAACACAATATAAAATATGTGAATCTCGGAATTCATGGTTCGCACATTGAATCCAAAGATAATGAAGCAGCGATTGCCATTTTTTCTCCGGACAAAGAGATAGGGGTTTCTGACATAAGGCAGGTTATAGAATCTGCCCGTGCAATACAGATACCGATGGATAAGCAAATAATACACTCAATTCCGAAAGAATATATTGTTGACAATCAAAGAGGAGTTGTTGACCCACGTGGCATGGTTGCGAATCATCTAAAGGTTGAGGTTTATCTTATAACTGCGCTTGCTTCTGCTATAACAAACCTTAAAAGATGCGTTGAAAAGGCAGGCATTGAAGTGAACAACTGTATTCTCACATCACTGGGAACAGCAGGGATTACCCTGACGGAGGAAGAAAAGAAAATAGGATGTTTTTTGATAGACATAGGTGGAACTCTTACAGAGATAACCTGCTATTCACAGGGAGCAATAAGAGGTTTCAAAGCTGTTAAAAATGGAAGTTACTATATAACAAACGACCTTGCCTACATTTTAAAGACATCTTTTGAAGAAGCAAGAAAAATAAAAGAAGATTATGGTTTTGCTATGGATAAATACCTTCCAAAGGAAGGAAAAATTTCCTATATGAAATTGGATGGAAGAACAAAGGTTGAAATTCCTGTAAGAGAAATTTCAAAAATTATTGTTGACCGACTTGATGATATATATGAGGAGATGGAAGGTTTTATCATGATGCTAAGAGAAAAGTTTCTCGTGGCAAGCTGTGTCATAACAGGCGGAGGGGCAGCACTTCCAGGAATAGCTGAGTATTTTGAAGAAAAAACAGGACTTATTTCAAGAATTGGGCTTCCGAGAAATTGCACAGGAGAGGATGCCATCATAAACAGCCCTGCATACACAGGTGCCATAGGGCTTTTAAAGTATGATATAAATCAGGAAATGCCGTCCTATACGCGCGGAACCAAGGGCCGCAGAGGTGGACTTCTGGACTGGCTAAAAAAATTTTTTTAGGAGGGAATATGAGAACAAACAATTTCTTAGGAAAAGATTGGATTGATGCTGAGCTGGATTTTACAAAAGAAGAATGGGAAACTTTGATTGATGTAGCACTGGAACTTAAAAAGCGACATGCAATGAACGAAGACACCTCAGGAATTTTAAAAGGCAAAACCTTATTTACAATGTTCTTTAATCAGTCCCTCAGAACCAGAAGCACATTTGCAGCAGGTATTCAGCAACTCGGTGGTTTTCATGTTGACCTTGAACCTGGAAAAACCTACACGCCAGCGAGAAAAGGTTTTGACATTCCCTACAAGACCGAGAGAATTTCAGATGTTGCAAGGATGTTGAGCAGGGTTGGTGATGCAATTGCAATAAGAATGTATGGACCACCTGCATACTGGATTTATGGTTTTGCAAATGCAACGATGAAAGAGTTTGCCCAGTATGCGGACATTCCAATCATCAACATGGAATGTGACAAATTTCATCCAACACAGGCTCTTGCAGACCTCATCACAATCAAGGAAAAATTCGGCACTTTTAAGGGCTTAAATCTTACAATGTCATGGGCTTATTCAGGTTCAATTGAAAAACCCCGTGCAGTTCCACAGAGTGTTATTCTTGCTGCAACAAAAATGGGAATGAATGTAACTCTTGCACACCCAGAGGGTTTTGAACTTGATCCTGAAATCATTGAGACATGTAAAAAATTCGCCAGTCAAACAAGCGGCTCTTTCAGAATTGTAAATGATTTTGACGAAGGATTTAAGGGAGCGCACATTGTTTATCCAAAATCATGGGGTTCTGTTTACTGCTTCAATTACACGAACGAAAAAGGTGAGACCGTTAAGAAAAACGATCTCAAAAAAGCAGAAGAGGTCAATGAAAAAAACAAGCACTGGAGAACAACTAAAAAGCAGATGGAACTTGTTGACAAACACGGAATTTATATGCACTGTCTTCCAGCTGACAGAGGACAGGAAGTTGATGACGATGTCATTGATGGACCGAGGTCAGTTGTGATTGACGAGGCAGAGAACAGACTTCACGCCCATAAAGCAATAATGGCGATGATAATGGGCGGAAGATTATAAATATTGGTGGAAAAGTGGAAAGGAATGAAATATTTACCGCTCGTGGTTCTGCCCTCAGGGACGCAAGAAAGAGGATAGAGGAAAGTAGAAAGGGGTATTAGTGGTAAGGATTAAGAATTAAGGATTAACTGATGGAAAAAAAGAAATACTTAATTCTTAAAGTGAGCGAAGCGAACGGCTTAATCCTTAATCCTGATATAAAAAGGAGGATGAAATGAGCAAATCACATTTATTTGGCAGGGATATGATTTGTTCGCAGGACTGGAAAAAGGAAGAACTGGATGAAATTCTCGAACTTGCAAAGAAAATGAAAAAAGACAGATTTTCTCCAAAGTTTACAAAACTTCTTGAACACAGAACTTTCTTTATGTTTTTTTACAATCCATCTGTAAGAACCCGTCAGAGTTTTGAATGTGCGGCAACAGAACTTGGCGGACACGCGCAGTTTCTTGAACCAAAAACAATGAGATTGAAAACCAAAAAAACCGCAGGAGAGACAACAGAGGATGCTGCAAAAGTTATGTCAAGGTATGCCTGTGGAATAGGAATAAGAATTCTTGAAGACAAAATTTCCTACTACGGACAGGGGGATGAACTTTTAAGGGAATATGCAAAGTATGCAGATATCCCTATTGTCAACATGGCTGATGACAAATTTCATCCCTGTCAGGCACTCGCTGATGTAATGGGGATTCAGGAACATCTTGGAGAGGATTTAAAAGGCAAAAAAATTTTGATAACCTGGGCTCACGGTGCTCTTGCAAGAAGCTGGTGCAGTGTTCAGGAAGCAGCATTGCTGTGTTCAAGATACGGAATGGATGTTACAATTGCATATCCCCAGGGGTATGACCTTGACCCAAAAGTTATTGAAGATGTAAAGAAAAACTGCTCTGAAAATGGGGCGAAATTTGAAACAACAAATGATGTAAAGGATGGCTATAAAGGAGCACATGTTGTTTATTCAAGAAACTGGATGAGTCCGAATGCATATCATGATGGTGAATTTCACAAACAGGAAGAGATTGAAAAAGCCCTTGGTTATCCTGAGTGGATTTGCGATGCTGAGAAGATGAAGTTAACGGAAAATGCTCTTTTTACACACCCCATGCCAATTGACAGGGGCCATGAGGTTACAGATGATGTTGCATCAGGTCCAAGGTCAATCATCTATGATGTTGCTGAAAATCGTCTGCATGTCCAGAAAGCCATTATGGCTTTAACAATGAGTGAAAGATTATAAGGAGGCGCAATGAGTAAAGTTGCAGTTGTGGCAGTTGGTGGAAATTCTCTGATAAAGGATAAAGAACATCAGACCGTCCCTGACCAGTATATGGCAGCAGTTGAAACAATGAAGCACATTGCGGATATGATTGAAAAGGGATGGGATGTTGTTATTACTCATGGAAACGGACCCCAGGTGGGATTTATCCTCTTAAGAAGCGAAGCAGGAAAAAAGGTATTTGGACTCCACACAGTCCCTCTGGATTCCTGTGGTGCTGACACGCAGGGGGCTATTGGCTATAACTTTCAGCAGGCACTTTCAAATGAATTCAGGCGCAGAGGAAAAGACAAAAAAGTTGTAACAGTCATAACAAGGGTTCTTGTTGATATAAATGACCCGGCATTTAAAAATCCGACAAAACCAATAGGTCCTTTTCTTACAAAAGAAGAAGCCCTTGAAAGAAAAGAAAAAGAGGGCTGGAATGTAATGGAAGATGCAGGCAGGGGATGGAGAAGGGTTGTTCCCTCACCTGACCCAAAGGCAATTCTTGAACAGGACGCCATTGAAAAACTTGTCAGGGACGGCTTTGTTGTTATTGGTGTTGGCGGTGGTGGAATTCCTGTTTATGAAGTAAAAGAGAAAAACATCATAAAGGGATGTGCTGCAGTTATAGACAAAGATTTTGCCTCATCTCTTCTTGCCTCAAATATAAAAGCGGATTTGTTTTTGATTTCAACAGCGGTTCCCAAGGTTTATCTGAATTTTGGAAAACCTGATGAGAAACCTCTTGACAGAATCACTGTTTCTGAGGCAAAAAAATATAAGGAAGAAGGCCATTTTGCAAAAGGCAGTATGCTACCAAAAATTGAGGCATGCATAAGATATCTGGAAAAAGGCGGCAAGCAGGCGCTTATAACCTGCCCTGAGAAAATTGGTGAAGCCCTTGAAGGAAAAACAGGAACCTGGATTGTTCCTGAAAATTCGCCTTCGGCGAATTTTTAACAAAGGGGTTTCACCCCTTTGAAACCCCAAAGAAAAACCAGGGTGTTTCAAAGAGGGGCATGCCCCTCTTTGTGATAAAATTTTCGCCTCTGGCGAAAATTTGCGGGCGTAGTTCAGTTGGCTAGAACGCAACCTTGCCAAGGTTGAGGTCGTGGGTTCGAATCCCATCGCCCGCTTTAGAATAGTAAGTAGTGAGTAGGAAGTAGTGAATGGAAATTGTAGCGGGCGAATTATCATTCGCCCAAATTGTAGCTGCAGCCCATTGGGCTGTCAAGCTCGTGGTTCTGGCGTCAGGGACGCTCGCGTGAGATGGCTCGCTCTGTAGTCGCTGCGGACTTATTGTTGAGTTCCTCGCTCTCACAGCCCTGCCTGCCAGAAACCACTCGCAATATAGCCGCAGACCCTTGGTCTGGCAAAAAGAGGAAAGTGGAAAGAGGAAAGAGGAGAGAGGATAGAGGATAGAAAAAAAATGAAAAATGAAAAAAATAGTTCACAGTTTATAGTTCACAGATGATAGTGGAAAAGTGGAAAGGTAGAAAAGTGGTAGTTAGTGATAAGGATTAAGTAGTAAGGATTAAGTGATGGAAAAGATGAAATACTTAATTCTTAAAGCCCCGACTTGTCGGGGCGACTTAATCCTTAATCCTGATGAACCCGCATTACTCATTGCAAAATTTACAATATCGCGAAGCGATAGGAGGATGTATGTTTTTGCAGGATGTTGTAAGTAAGTCGACAATTGTTCTTGATTTAAAAGGCACAAAAAAAGAAGATGTCATAAAGGAATTGGTGGATGTTCTTGCTCAAAATAAGGTTCTTAAAGACAAAGACGCTTTCTTAAATGCAGTTCTGGAAAGGGAGGCCCTTGAATCAACTGCAATTGGCGACGGACTTGCGATACCACACGCAAAAAGCGATTCCGCTGGAAGAATTTTCTGCGCAATAGGCATAAAAAAACAAGGCCTTAATTTTGATTCCCTTGATGGAAAACCTGTTTACATTATTTTTCTCGTAGCATCCCCCCCTGACATGAACAAAGAATACATACAGATTGTTGCAAAAGCAGCCCGTCTTCTTAAGAGCAAAGTTATGTTTGAAAAAATCCTTGAAGCAAAATCACCGGAAGATGTTTTGAAAATCATTGCTGATTTTGACAGAATTTTACAGCAATCCCTTCAGGTCAAGACAAAAGAAGGAAGGATTATCCACAAAGACATTTAATCCTTGAATGACCGTAAAATTTCTCAAAAAAAAGGCATTTCAGGAATTCAAAAGTTTACTCAAAAAAGCTTTTAATGAGGACAGAGTTAAGGAAGATATTACCACGCAGGTTTTGGGCGCAAAAATTGTAACTGCTGAAATTTTTGCAAAAGAAAGATGCATCCTTTGTGGAATTGAATTTGTAAAATTTGCTTTTCTAAACAGAGACAAAAAATTAAAAGTATCAGTTTTAAAGAAAGATGGTAAACTTTTAAAAAAAGGAGATGTGATTTTGAAAATAAAGGGAGATTTGCGCTCAATTTTATCAGTTGAAAGAACCGCTTTGAATTTCCTAAGTTTTCTTTCAGGAATAGCCACAAGAACCTTTGAATTTAGGAGAAAAATTGCCTCTCTGTGGGGGAAAAATTCTCCACAACTTCTTGACACAAGAAAAACCATCCCTTGCTACAGGTATCTTTCAAAATATGCTGTAAAAGTCGCAGGCGCAGAAAACCACAGATTTGACCTTTCCCAAATCCCGATGGTGAAGGATAACCATTTTAAAGGTTTTGGGCGCAGAAAAATTCTGGAAGTATTTGAAGGGAAAAAAGCAATAATTGAGGTTGATTCCGTAAAGGATGCTCGCCAAATTCTAAAAATAAAACCTCTTGTTCTTCTGTGTGATAATTTTTCACCCGCAAATCTAAAAAAGGTTGTAAAAATGAAGGACTTAATTTCTCCTGCCACACTTATTGAAATTTCAGGTGGAATAAATGAAAAGACAATAAAAAAATATAGAAATATCAAAATAGACAGAATTTCAGCAGGTTTTCTTACACACTCTGTAAAGTCAATTGATTTTTCTCTTGAAGTTGTATAAAGAAAGGTTCAAAAAACACTTTCCCGATGGATGTTTTTTTTACAGAAGAGAAATTTCCTCAACACAGAAAAAGATAACAGGATTTTTAAAGCAGAAAGACAAAATAACCCTTCTTATTGCTGACCAGCAGACCGACGGGATTGGAAGATATGAAAGAAAGTGGTTTTCCCCTGAAGGGGGGCTGTGGTTTTCAATTTACTTTCCCTTTCTGCTTCCTGAAAATTTTCCTCTTCTTTTTGCCAGAAATTTAAAACAGGCATTTAAAAAAAAATTTGGAATTACTGTTCAGGTAAAAAAGCCGAATGACCTTGTTTATAGAGGGCGGAAACTTGCAGGTTTTCTTCTTACGAGAAATTTTTCAAAAAGTTTTGATTTTTCTATTCTGGGAATTGGCATAAATGTAAACAACGAAGTAAATTTTGACGGCATAAATGCCATATCAATAAGAGAAATTTTAGGAAAAAATTTAAAACTGGAAGATGTTTTTGACGAAGTTTTAAAAACAATTATAAAAACAATAAAGTGAAGAATAAAATTTTTCTTACAGGAAATCCCGGAATAGGCAAGACAACAATAATCGTAAAATCCATTGATGGAATAAAAAGCGCAGGCGGATTTTACACAAGGGAAATAAGGGAGAGTGGCGAAAGGGTTGGCTTTGAAATTGTAACTCTTATTACAGGGAAAACAGGCATTCTGGCACACAGAGATTTTAATACAATTTACAGAGTCGGCAAATACGGTGTCAATGTGGAAGTTTTTGAAAATTTGATTGATGTGGAGATGGAAGAGGCATTAAAAAGAGCAAACCTGATTGTGATTGATGAGATTGGAAGGATGGAGTTGTATTCTGAAAAGTTTAAGAAGATGATTAATAAAATTTTGGAAAGTGATTTTAAGATTCTGGGTGTTATACAGAAAAAACAGAAGGAATTTATTAAAAGAGTAAGACGGCTGAAGGATGCCCAAATTTTTGAGGTTTCCCCTGAAAACAGGGAAAAAATTTTGTCTTATGTGAAAGAGTGGATACGAAACATCTTCAATATAGTATAATAAGGCAGGGCTTAAGGAGGGGTGCCCGAGTGGTTGAAGGGGGCGGTCTCGAAAACCGCTGTGCTGTTTTCACGGCACCGGGGGTTCAAATCCCTCCCCCTCCGTTTTCAGGTTCTATTCCCGCAGGATAAAAATCAGGCAAATAAACTTCACTTGATTTTTAGTCAGAAATTTTCTATATTAAAAACAGAATGTTAAAATTGATGCTGTATATTAAGTATAGTAAAGTTTTATTACAGAAACTTTCAATAGTTTCTAAAAATGTCAATTTCCCGAAAAGAATAGATGATGCTTTGGATATAAGTGTTGATGATTTATTAAAAAAATAATTTCATGAATAATATAGACGAAAATTTATCTTCACAAAACATGACTCTTTTTAAATCTGAAGTTCAACCAAAGGAGAAAAAGATAATTAAAGAGATGTTAGACAAATACATTATTAAAAATATGAATGATTGGTCTGGTGTTAATGCCGATTTAATAATTACAGATCCACCGTTTGGAATAGAATTTAGTGGAAAACCTACAAATTACCACAGAAATGTTAATAATGTAGTAGATGGCTATGTTGAATGGAGCGTCTCAGAATATGGGAAAAAAATTCAAGAACTATTGGAATGTATAAAAAGAAACCTGAGGAAAAACGGTCAAGCCTTGATTTTTTCCGGATGGAATAATTAAAATTTGAAGCAAGAAGTATGAAAAAAGATATTAACAGAAAGACAATAATACTTTCACTTTTAAAGGAGCAAGAAATAAAAGGATTGGCGGACAAAGCCATAGAATTAGCAAATACTTTAAACTGGACCCTTCCAAAAGCTTGCGATCAAGTAGCAGCGGAAATGGTTGGCTCCATTTCTTGGTTTCTTCCTAACTATGAAGATTATGGCTTTTTATATTGTATGGCTCTCAGTGAGATAATAGAGGAAAAAGCAAAAGCAATAATTCAAAATGAGAGAGTAAATTTTGAAATTAACTAATATGGAACTTATAATTTCTCCTTGGAAAAATAAATTTATTGAAGTTGTAAGTAAAACAAAAAGAGAATTGTTTATTTCTTCTCCCTTTATAGATGTAGGTGCAGTGAAACTGCTTTCAAATTTGATTCAGAAAAGAAGTTCAGTAGAGTTATCTCTTATCACAAATCTAACAACACACACTATAGTGAATAAAATTACCGACCCCAAGGCGTTAATAGAATTATATAAACAATTTAATAACGTTAAAATTTCAAGCCTTGGAAAATTGCATGCGAAGGTGTATTTAATAGATGGCAAAATTGGAATAATCACTTCGGCAAATCTTACAATTGGTGGTTTAATTAATAACTTTGAATATGGAGTTTTAATAAACAATAGAAGTGTTATCAGAAACGTGAAAGAAGAT
>JAGHAG010000017.1 GCA_021161625.1 Elusimicrobiota bacterium | reverse complement strand
GAAGAGGAAATTGAATAAATGAACTGGTTAAGAAGGGCAATGAAAAAGGCATTTTGTTTTAGACACCTGTTGTTTGTCATCTGTCATCTGTCATTTGTCATTGCTTCTTCTTTTGCCGCAACCGTTGATGTGAATGTTTTTGTAAGACCTGGACACAACATTCCACCGCAGTCAGTTACAGACCTCACAGCAGAAACAGGTTCAAACATTGGTGAAATTGACCTTACCTGGACAGCACCACAGACAACATGGAACATTGATTTGAGGTGGTTCTACATCAGATACAGCACGCTTTCTGTAAATGATGCGCCGTTCCTTGGCGATACAACTTACTGGTGGAATTCAGCAAATGTTTATGAAATTTCTAACTGGTGGAAGCCGGGTGACAAAGTAACTCTGACAGTCGGCAGTTTGACCCCTGCGGTGACATATTATTTCTCAATTAAAGCAGAGGATGAATTTGGCAACATCAGTGATTTTGATGTAAAGACCGTGAATCTCAATCAAACAAAGGCTCCTGCATTGTGGGATAAAGTATCACCATCTGCAATTACAACACTTTCCGCACAGACAGGAGATGTTGAAGGTGAAATTAAATTGAGTTGGATTTCCCCCGGCGACGACGGAACAGCCGGGAATCTTACAGGAAAATTCAGAATTGATTATGCAACATACACAAAGGCATGGAATTACAATACTTATCAGATTGAAATTTCAACCTCTAACCTCTCGCCTCTAACCTCTAACCTCTATATTGTGACAGGTCTTTCTGGCGGAGTTACCTATTACTTCCGCATCTGGTCAGCAGATGACTGGGGGAATTGGTCGCCTATATCAAACGGAGCAACAACCTATGCTCAGGTGGATGTGACAGCACCTGCAAAAGTTACAGATTTGACTGCTCAAGGCGGTTTCAATGAAATCCAGTTGCAGTGGACTTCGCCCGGCGATGATGGAATAACAGGAAATCTTACAGGAAAATTCAGAATTGATTATGCGACTTACACAAAATTGTGGAATTATTCTGAGTATAAAATTGAAATTTCAACCTCTAACCTCGCGCCTCTAACCTCTAACCTCTATACCGTTACAGGTCTTGCTGGTGATACAACATATTACTTTGCAATCAGGTTTGCAGATGAAAGAGGGAACTGGGCACCTCTTTCAAATGTGGCAACAGGCTGGACCCTTGACAATGTCCCGCCTGAAGCACCCACTTCTCTTGTTGCTGTGGCAGGGGATACCGAAGTTCAATTGACTTGGACAGTATCGGTTTCAGATGATGTTGCCATTTACAAACTTTATCGCTCCACTGACTTATTAACTTATCAACTTGTCAACTTATCAACTTACACCGTTCACACTGATACAGGTCTGACAAATCTTGTTACCTACTGGTATTTTGTCAAGGCAGTTGACTTTTATGGAAATGAATCATCTTCATCTCCAGTTGTCTCAGCAATGCCATATTCACCTGACAAAATTGCACCTCTGCCACCTGCTGGAATTTATGGTGAAATTTCATCTGAAGGTCTTACCTTCACAATACACTTCAGTTCAGTTGTTATGAACGAGGACAGAACACCATGCACGGATATTGCCGGCTATCGCCTGTGGATGTCAACAGGCATTTTTGCTCCATTTGTTTCAGTTTCAACAACAACAGAACTTTCATTTACAATTGCGAGAACAACGGATACAGTGAGGTTCTATGCTCTGACATCATTTGACAGAACAACACCATTTGCAAATGAAAGTGAAATGTCAATGTTTATTGATAATTCTGATGATATGAATCTGTGGGTTGTTTCAAGCGATGCTGTTGTGAGAATCCCGTCTAAGGCAGGTGAAATTTTGAGAAAGGGATTTGATGACAATGTTATTGTTGAAATTCAGAGAAACACATCAGAGGAAAACTATCCACAGGGAAGAATTTTAAGAAGTATTGACTTTAATGCAGTAGAGAACAATTCACAGACAACGGTTAATTTTGCATTTGATTCAAAAATTGAGATTGAAATTTTCTATAAAGTTTCTTCTGATGGCACAATCACCTCCCTTGAAATAAATGAAAGCAAGGCAAAAGAATCTCTTGCACTTTTCTGGTTCAATGGTGTTGAGTGGATTAAACTTGGCGGTGAGGTTGACACTGACAGAAATTCAGTAAAGACATTTACAAATCATCTTGGAAGATTCCAGTTGAGAGTTTCAAAGAGGAGTGGTAAGTTCAGTATTTTTGATGGGCCCATACCAAAGATAATCACACCAAATGGAGATGGACTTAATGATTTCTGTCAGTGGACATTTGACAATCCAAATGAGTATGCGCCTTCAGGAGAAATTTTTGACATAAGAGGCAGAAAAGTCGCAGATATGAAATTGGGGCTTGATATTTCAAACAATTCAGGCACTCTTTCATGGGATGGGACAGATTTAAATAGCAGATTTGTTGCACCTGGCGTTTACATCTGGCAGATAAAGGCAGAAGGGAAGGTTTATAATGGAACAATTGTTGTTGCAAGATAAAAAAATTGACAGTGGATAGTGGAAAGAGGGGAGTATGAAATTTAAAACAAAAAAGAATGTTAGATGTAATGAAATGAAGAAAAAAATTTTATTTTTTATTTTTATGCTATCCTCTATCCTCTATCCTCTATCCTCTCTTTTTGGTGCTTTTGAAGACACAGGATTTGGAGCAAAAGCAAGAGGAATGGCAGGTGCTTATTCCTCTATAGGAGATATTTATTCCCTTTATTACAATCCTGCTGGTCTTATTTCTTTGAAAAATGTGCAGGTTGCAACTTCTTATGAAAAGTTATATGCAGGGCTTGGCGATAACTCAAATCTTGGAAATTTTGATTTGATTTTTGGAATACCTTTGAAAAACTTTCCAGTTGCATCTGGCATTAAAAAATTAACTCTTGATTCCCTTTATGCAGAAGAAGAATTTATTATAGGTTCTGCAAGAAAATTTAATGTTTTTGATGTGGGTATTTCGTTAAAGTTGTTATCCATAAAATATGGAAGGACCCAGTATACCTACCATTCAATTGTCACTGGGAATCCTGGTGTTGATGGTGGTTTTGACCCTGTTTTTAGCAAGACATCAAAAAATTCGTTTTCATTTGATATTGGTTTTATGAGAAAATTCGGCAAAATAAGTTCAGGTTTTGCTATCTCAAACATAAACAGACCTGATATTGGTTTTAAAAATTCCTGTAAAATTGTCCAGATTTTAAGATTTGGTCTGAATTATAGAAATGAAAACTGGCTTATCAGTGCAGATTTTATAAAACAGGACAAGATGGATATAAGAATAGGTGCTGAAATAAGAGCAACTGAAAGTTTTGTGGCAAGAGCAGGATTTGAAAAAGGTGAAAATCTTGCAAATCTTTCCTGTGGTTTTTCATATATTGTTGGAGTGTTTTCATTTGATTATAGTTTTGTTCTTCCTCTGAGTGGCATTGAGGAAACTGCTGGGATACATCGTGCAGGAATTGTCTTTAAATTCGGAAAGGTTATTGAAGAAGAGGTGAAGCCTGTAAAAATAAAAATCATACCTGAAAAGAAGGAAGAAGCTGAATATATAAAAATTCTGACAGAGGAGGCTTTAAGGAATTTGAGACGCCTTTATCTGTATGGAGTTGCTGCGGAAAAGAGAGGAGAATTTGAATCTGCGAAGAAATATTATGAGAAGGTTCGGATTTATGAAGTGCCTGAGGAGATAAAGGATAAAGCGTCTATAGTTGAGGTAAGAAATAAGGCTTTTATGCGCTTGAATGAAGTTGAGAAAAAAATCAAAGAGAAAAAGAAGAAAAGCAAAGAGCAAAAACAAATAAAAATGAAGGAGCATTTCAGAAAAGCAACCCAGTTTTATATGAAAGGTGAATATGAGAAGGCAATTGCTGAGTGGGAGAAGGTGCTTGAGATTGACCCGAACCATAAACTTTCAAAGATAAAAATTAAAAAAGCAAAAGAAAAAATAAAAAAATAAAAAAATGTAGTTGCAGACCCTTGGTCTGCTAAAAAGAGGAAAGAGGAAAGTGGAAAGAGGACAGTGGACAGAGGATAGAGGAAAGTGGATAGAGGATAGTGGATAGAGGATAGTGG
>JAGHAG010000174.1 GCA_021161625.1 Elusimicrobiota bacterium | reverse complement strand
TTTATTGAAGGGTCTTTTACTCTCCATTTACCGTTTATTTGACTTACAAGAAGCTGGGAATCAGAAAGAATTTCAAATTCTTTCTCCCCATCAATTTTTTCTATCTCATCAAGTGCAATTAAAAGAGCAAGATACTCTGCCTGATTGTTTGTTCTTTGACCTAAAAATTTTGAAATTGCTTTTATTTTATTTTTCCCTTCATATATGACGACGCCTGCACCAGCAGGACCGGGATTGGGAATTGAAGCACCGTCTATAAAAACTTTTACTTTTTTTTGTGTTTTAAAATTCTTCGCACAGTCAAGCAAAATATCTTTAACTTGCTCTGAGGTTAAATTGAATTTTTTATAAAGAGATGAAAAATCCTGATTTTCTGCAAGAAACTTTAAAATTTCGTATTTAGGAACTTTCGTCTTTCTTCTCCAGAAAAAGAATTCTTCCACAATTATCGCAAACAGGAAAATCGCTGGTCAAAACCTCATTAATTTTTTCCTTTGTAAGAGATATGTTGCACCCGCCACAGGCATTGTCAATGACATTTACAACAGCAATGCCGTTCTTTGAATTTCTTACTTTTTCGTACTTTGTATAATAGATGTTACCTTCTTCTGTGCTGCAAATTTCAGAGACAAAATCTTCTCTTTCTTTTTTCAAATTCTTTAAATTTTCTGAAAGTTCCTTTTTTCTGTCCTCAAGGGCTTTTATATTGTTGTTTATCTGGTTTTTTTTTGTTTCCAGTTCTTTTTTAAACTCTGAAATTTTTCGCTTTTCCTCATCTATCTTATCCATTATAACAAGAATTTCATCTTCAATCTCACTTTTTCTTTTTTTCTTATCCTCTATATTCTGCTTGAGGGATTTATACATTTCATTTGTTTTAACTGAATAAAGTTCCATCTGCTCCTTTTTTATTTCCTCTTCGATTTTCAGAAGTTCATTTTCAAGTTCCTTTTGATGTATGGCGTGCTTTTTAAACTCTTCATCTTTTTGTTTTAATTCTTCTTCCAGATCTTTTATTTCTTTCTGCAGTTCTTCTATTTTCTGCGGGATTGTATCTATTTCATCAGAAATCAAATCTATTTCGGAATCCTTGTTCTGCAGGGTAAAAAGTTTCTTAAGAAATTCCGTCATTTCTTTTATGGGCAGCATAGGATTTGAACCTATGACCTTCCGCATGTGAAACGGACGCTCTAACCACTGAGCTAGCTGCCCTCCTTAAAGCACCCCAAAATTAAAAATTCTGGGGGTCCCGATTCTTTAATTCCAATCATCTTCAAATTTCTGCTTTTTTGGGCCCGGCAGGGCTCGAACCTGCGACCAACGGTTTATGAGACCGCCGCTCTGCCGACTGAGCTACAGGCCCATTTAATTTATATTATAAAATTATTTTTTGTGTAAGGCAATACTGAAACAGAGGTCGGAATTGTAGTTGTCCCGATAAAATCGGGGCTATAAAAATGATATGGAGACAAGAAAGTAAGGTGACAGGGTGACTAAGTGACAAGGTAACAAAGAAAATGACAGATGAAACGAAATTAAGAGATTAGGAGATTAGGTTCGTGGTTATATGACCCATCTCTCTTTGATAGCAATTTCTTTTATCATGTTGAAAATTTCTTTCTTTTTTTCTTCATCCACTTTGCTTTCAGGGGATTGAACTATTTTCTTTAGAGATTTTAAAACCATTCTTTTAAGATGATATTCAGATGTATCTAAATTGTTTAAAAGTAAATCTATTCCTCTTGCATCCTTTATTTCGCCAAGAACCCATGCTGCTGAAATTTTCATCCATCTATCACCATCATTAAGCATTTCTTTTATTTTTTCAAATGCCTTTTCAGGATTGTGTTTATATAAAACCTTACAGGCATTGGCTCTCACACGATTATCTCTGTCATTTAAAAATGGCTCAAGAATTTTTTCTGCAACAGAACTGTCAACATTTTCAAGTTCTGCTTCAATAATTTCTATTCCTTTTGCTCTTACTCTTGGATTTGCATCATTGAGCATTTCCTTCGGGGTTACATAACCCGGCTGCTGAGGGTTATGGGTCAGTTGAAGTTGCATTTTTCCCTGTGCAAGGGCAATCTGTTGCTGCTGCATCATGCTGAGAATCCTTTCCTGTGCCTGCATCATCATTGCTTCTCTTCTTGCTGCCTGTCGGGAAGCAAAATGCATAATTATAAGAATTATCAGGATGAGTCCACCTATACCACCACCAAGTGCAATAAGAAGTGTGCGCGTCATTATTCCCTTCTGCCCTTCCACTATTTTTTGCATTGCTTTATCTCTTTTTTCAAGCATTTCAAAGAGTTTTTTTCGCTCCTCATCAGATTTTGTAATAACCTGTCTTAAAACATCATGGGGCTGTGTGTATGCTTCTATCATCTTCTCCTGCTGTTTCTGTACCGATTCAACCAGTTTAAGCATTTCTTTATCTTTAACTCCCCCTGCAATAACAACAGCACCCCCTGTTCCTTTTTCAACAATGATTGGCTGATTGCGTTGTTCAACTTCTTCCTTAGCTATTTCATACATTTCTTTTATTTCTTCATTTTTCGGGTCAAGTTTGTGTGCTTTTTTGAGATATGGTAGTGCTTCTTTGTAAAGTTTGTTCATATAAA
>JAGHAG010000079.1 GCA_021161625.1 Elusimicrobiota bacterium | reverse complement strand
GCATCGGAAATTTTCAATTTCCGATGGATAAGGTGAGATTTTTTATAAAATAAGAAATAATTTTTTTAAGATAGTCAGGGATAGACGAGGATTTATGAAGGCAATAAAAAATTATAAAGAAAAATGGGGGTTTCAGGGGGCATAGCCCCCTGACTATCTTGTGTAGGAGGTGAAAATGGTACCGACATTTCTTTTTTATGTATCTCTTGCATGTGCAATTATAGGGCTAATTGCTGTGCTCATAATTGCGACAAAAATTCTTAAAGCTTCACCTGGAAATTCAAAAATGATTGAAATTTCAGAACTTATCCACGAAGGTGCAATGGCATTTCTTACAAAAGAATATGCCCAGATTTCAATTTTTGTTCTTGCTGTTGCTATAATTATTTACTTTTTCTTAAACAAATGGATGCCTGTTGCGTTTATCAGCGGTGCAGTTTTTTCAATCCTTGCAGGTTTTATTGGAATGTCGATTGCAACCCGTTCAAACGGAAGATGTGCTCAGGCTGCTACTTTTGGGTTAAATGAAGCCCTGAACATTGCTTTTCCTGGTGGAATGGTTATGGGACTTTCTGTTGCAAGTCTGGGTCTTATGGGATTGAGTTTAATGTTTATATTTTTTATGTGGCAGAGAGGTCTTACCTCAACAGATATTGCAAAAAATTTGCTGGATGTAACAAACATAGTTGTTGGTTTTAGCATGGGAGCAAGTTCTGTTGCTCTTTTTGCAAGGGTCGGCGGAGGCATTTATACAAAAGCAGCAGATGTTGGCGCAGACCTTGTTGGAAAGGTTGAAGCAGGAATCCCAGAAGATGACCCAAGAAATCCTGCTGTTATTGCTGACAATGTGGGTGATAATGTCGGGGATGTTGCCGGAATGGGTGCTGACCTCTATGAGTCATACATAGGTGCAATAATTTCTGCCTGTGTTATTGCAGCATCTTCTTCTGATATTAAAGGGATTTTTCTCCCTCTTATTCTTGTAAGCTGGGGTCTTATTTCTTCCATTATTGGCAAATTTTTTGTCAGAGTGTCTGAAAAAACCTCTGCACAGGAGGCATTGAGAAATGGATTGTGGGCATCTGCAATCCTCTTTATTATGGGAGGTTTTGCAATAACTTTCTGGTGGTATGAAAATCCTGATATTGCCCGTCTTGGACCTTTTGCAGCAATTATTTCAGGACTCATTGCAGGTCTGATTGTTGGCTTTGCTGCAGAGTATTACACATCTGGAAAAATGGTTCAAAAAATTGCTGAAGCAAGCACAAAAGGTCCTGCCACAAACATTCTTTCAGGATTAACCTGCGGAATGTATTCAACAGGAATTTCAATTGTTGTTATAGCGCTTGCAACAATTATATCTTACAAAGTTGCAGGAATTTATGGGGTTGCTCTTTCTGCTGTGGGGATGCTTTCAATAACAGGAATGACGGTTGCGGTTGATGCCTATGGGCCAATTGCTGACAATGCAGCAGGAATTGCAGAAATGGCTCATCTGGGTCCTGAGGTCAGAAAAAGGGCAGAACAACTTGACGCTGTTGGAAACACAACCGCTGCTATTGGAAAAGGTTTTGCAATAGGAAGCGCTGCTCTTACAGCCCTTGCTCTTTTTACTGCTTATGCGCAGGTTGCAAATCTTGAAATAAATCCTTTTGACAAAACGCCTTTAATAAACATTTTAAATGCAAAAGTTGTTGCAGGTCTGTTTCTGGGTGGTGTTGTTGCATTTATATTTACTGCAATGACTCTTTCAGCAGTAAATAAAGCAGCAGGAAGCATTGTTGAGGAAGTGAGACGCCAGTTCAGGGAAATTCCCGGACTTATGGAGGGAAAAGCCCTTCCTGATTCTGCAACCTGCGTTGGTATTACAACAAAAGATGCTCTTTCAAAAATGAGATTGCCTGGAATTCTTGCAGTTATAATGCCTATTCTTGTTGGAACAGTTCTTGGAGGCGAAGCCCTTGGTGGTTTTCTTGCTGGCTCTCTTGTAACAGGAGTCCCTCTTGCTCTTTTTCTTGCAAATGCAGGTGGGGCGTGGGATAATGCAAAAAAATATGTTGAAGAGGGAAATCTTGGTGGGAAAGGTTCTGATGTTCACAAGGCAACAGTTATTGGGGATACTGTTGGAGACCCGTGCAAGGATACATCAGGACCTTCAATAAATATTCTGCTTAAATTAATGTCTATTGTTTCTCTTGTTTTTGCGCCGCTCATTTTTAAACTCCATGACTTATTCCTTGATTTGTTTTAGCCTGTTTTTTTTGCTAACATATCGGAAAATCCTTTGCTCCTGGCAAAATGTAAAGCCATGAGCCAAATGTCCATAAAGGAGGTGGAATCGTGATTTACGAGGTTACATTTATTTTGAGAACGGACATTTCAGAAGAACAGCAACAGGAAATTATCACCGAAGTAAAAAAAATTCTATCAGATGGAAAATCTTCAATTTTGCTTGAACAGAACTGGGGGAAAAAAACGCTTGCCTATGAAATTGAAAAGCAAAAAGAGGGACTGTATCGCTTTATAAGATTTTCAACTGAGAATTCTCAAGTTCCTCAGGAGCTTACAACTTTTTTCAGAAATCACAGGGATGTTGTTTTGAGGTTTTTAATTATTCGTTTAGATTAGAGTAATCCCTGTTAGATGTTTACTATCTAACGGGGTAAAGGAGGTTTTGTGGCAGATTTCAATAGAGTTATTTTAATGGGCAATCTCACAAGGGACCCTGAGGTGAGGTACACAAAAGAAGAAATGCCGGTTGTTCATTTTACGATTGCATGTAACAGGATTTATACAGATAGAAACACCGGGGAAAAGAAAACACAGGTCTCTTTTATTCCTGTTGTTGTTTTTGGAAATCAGGCAAGAAATTGCTCTCAATTTTTACAGAAGGGTTCAAAGGTTCTTGTTGAAGGCAGGATTATAAACAGAAACTGGGAAACTTCGGCAGGTGAAAAGAGGTCCCGTCTTGAAGTTTATGCACGAATTGTTCAGTTTCTATCAAGAGCACCTGGATCAGATGGCATAACCTATGATGAAAATGTTGAACTATCTGAAGAAGATATTGTTGAAGAGCCACCAGAACCGTCAGAAAATAACGGGGATGTTCCATTTTAACCCATCCAGCCCATTGCAAAAGGGCTGGATGCCCAAAGGGCCGCACCTTTGGGAAAGGAGAAAATAAAGAAATATGCAGAGAGATATAAATAGTAAAGATACACAATTAAAAAATGGTGAATCCCGCCAAAGGTGCGGGGTTAACCCCGCACTATCAGAAGATAGTGCGGTCAGAATGACAGATTTTTCTAATGAAAAATCTGGGTTTAAGAGGGAGGGGAAGTATGGCACAGAGAAGATTTTTTAAAAAATTTCCAAGAAGAAAAGTTTGCAGATTTTGTAAGAATAAAACAAAAATAGATTATAAAAATGTTAGACTTTTAAAAAATTATGTTGGACAAAACGGGCGAATCCTTCCTGCAAAAATTACAGGAACCTGTGCAAAACACCAGAGGCAGCTTGCCACAGCAATAAAAAGAGCAAGAATTCTTGCCCTTCTTCCATTTGTTGTAAGATAGATGAGGTTTAGGAAAGAGGAAATTTTTTATCATTTTTATTTTGTATTTTTTTCAGTGGCGTTTTTCGTGTTTTTAACACAGAAACTTGCTTTTATAAATCTTTTCTTTCAGGTGATATACCAGAATGTTACTTTTGCGTTTTTAGTGCATCCACAGTTATCACAGGAGACAAATCTTGCAGGCAAAAATTCTCTTGAGATTTTAATTCTTCTGCCATCTATTCTGAGTGCAGGTGTTATAGTTTTTATAATTTTTTTGAAAAAACTTCTTTCAAAAAATTCACAATTTTTATTT
>JAGHAG010000081.1 GCA_021161625.1 Elusimicrobiota bacterium | reverse complement strand
TCTTTTAAGTATATACCAAGAGAGAAAAACAAAGAAGCTGACTCTTTATCAGTTCTTGCAATAAACAAAAAAAATTGCTAAAATAACTCCTTAATTTTTCAGGAGGTTTTAATGAAATTAGGAAGAAATTTTACAAACACATTTGTCATTGATGTTTTAAATGAAGAAGACCAGCAAAAAGTCCTTTCAGGAGAAATTGACCTTTTTTCAATGAATGCTCTGGGTTTGCTTGAGTTTAAAAAAAGAGTTTCATTTCAGATTAAAAAAGCCAGGGAGCTTGGTCTTTCCCACATAGAACTTGATGCAGATATACCATCGCCCTATAAAGAAATGGCAACAGACGAAAGGTTCAGAATAAGGGAAGAGGCAGAAAAAAATGAGATAACCCTTTCTCTGCATCTTCCTTATTCCAATTCAGGTGTTGGATGTGCTGTATCATGTATTCAGGAAGAGGACAGAATTTTTGCTGTTGAATTACAAAAGTCCTACATTGATTTTGCCAAAGATATTGGAGCAAAATATCTCAACATGCATCCAGGAACAGCCCCTTTTTATATGGCAAGCCCTTTATTTCTTGAAAAAATAGAAGCCTCATTTATCAGAAGCGTGTGTGAACTTGCGGAATATGCAAAACCTCTAAAACTTCACATAGAAAACAATGTTTCTTTTGACACGATTTATGTTGAACCAGAGGATTTGATAAGAGTTGTTGAAAAATGTAGAAACAAGGGTGCGGAAGTTTATCTAAATTTAGACATAGGGCACTGGTTTACAAGAGCGGAGAAAGGCAAAGAAATCCCTCAAAATCCTGAAGAAGTTATGAAAAAAATTCCAAAAGAATATGTCTGCGAACTTCACCTGAATGACTATGTGCCAAAGAAAATTATATTTCACCCCCCATTACATCTCACAGAAGGATTTCTACAAAAGCAAAACCTTATAAATTACGGCAAAATAATAAAACAACTCCAACCAGAGGTCGTCATACTGGAAACAGCATTAAAGACAAAGGAGCAGGTCGCCCAGAGAGAGACTCTTTTAACAGAAGAAACACGTTATGTAAAAGAGTGTCTGGAACTGTAATGAAGGATTTTGTTTTTTTACTTGGAAGACCGGGCTGTGGCAAGTCGTTTATTTATGAAACAATAGTTTCCTCATTAAAGGAAACCGGTATTGTAAAAAATGTAAAAAGGGTGGATGATTTTCCTTTTTTAAAAGAGATTTTGGACAGGGATACTGAATTTAAAAGGCATGTGAGAAAAGAAGGGGGGTTTGAGGTAACGGATTGGAGTATTGTTGACGAAGTTTTACAACTCATAAACGAAAGACTGCCCCAGATAAAGAAGGATTGCGATGTTGTTTTTATAGAATTTGCAAGGGATAAGTATTTTAAAGCATTTAAGAATTTTTCCTCTGACATTCTTTCAAGGAGTTTGCTCCTCTACATTTTTTCGCCTTTTGAAGTTTGCCTTGAAAGGAACAGAAGGCGTTTTGAAAAAGCGCGCAAAAACAATCCCGATGACCACATTGTCCCAACAGACCTTATGTATTCCTACTACAAAAACGATGACATTGAGGAAGTTTATTTAAAAGACCCTCAGAAACTTGCGCAACTTATGCCCTGTGACTGGATTGTGATTGACAATTCTAAAGATAGTGTAAGTCATCTTATAAGTCAGTTTGACAGAGTTATTGAAAAAATACTATCAGAATGAATTACAAACAGTTTTTAAATCAGGAAGCACAGAGGTTGAATTTTGAAGTCCTTAAAAAAGTGATTGAAAAAGCACAAAAAAAGACCGCTCTTTTATATACTCATGACGATCCGGATGGAATTGCTTCTGGAATAATTTTAAAGCAGGTTTTGGAAAAAAATAATTTTAAGGTTTTTCTTGAAATTCCCACGACAATGGAACTTGAAAAATGGCGTCTTCAGGAAGATGTAAAAAAATATAACCCGGAGATTGTTTTTGTTTGCGATAAGGCAACAATGGGTTATTATGATGAGTATTACAAAATTCATCCACTGATTTTCATAATTGACCACCATCCCCTTTTCGGAGAACCCTTGAAGAGCATAAATGTAATAAATCCTGTTCTTGATGGATATAAAAGATGTTCTGCAAGTTTTGTGTGTTTTTTAATTGCAGATTTTTTGGGTTTTAGAGATGAGGGTATTGAAATTGCAGCCCTGATAGGTCTTAAAGGAGATTGGGCAATAGAACCTGCAACAGAAGAAATTTCGGATTATGTAAGGTCTTTTTATGATGAAGTTAAAGAAAAGTTTGCCTGGCTCCTTAAAAAGATAAAATCCCGACCAACAATGTTTGAAGTAAGACAGCGCCAAAAAACCACACTATTAAATCAGATAACGGAAATTATTTTTGCTCTTGGCGGTGGGGGATTTCAGTATTTTTACAATGACAGAGACCCTGAACTAAAAGATGTTGTAAATGGAGAATTTGCTTTTTATCAGCTGGAAGAGTTTTTAAAGGCACCTTTAAGAGTTCAATCAGAGGAAGAATTTTTAAATTCCCTTAAAGAAAAGCAAAAGGCAAAAAAAATTTTTGATTTTTATCTTTCTGACTGGGAACACACCACTTTACTTATGAAAAGTTCAGTTTTTGTGAAATCAGTAAAAGACACTGATATTTTTCTGTTTGTTGCCTCAAATGTTAAATTGATGCCCATGGTTGGAAGTGTTGTTCTTTATAATATGAGAGGGAAAAGCAAAGACACCCTTTTTATAATGGTTTCACAAATGGGAGAAAAAGGGGTTCATTTTTCTTTCAGAGGAAAACTTGGAAATATACACTGTGGAGATTTTGCCCATGCCCTTGCTGAGAGGTTAGCAAAGAAATTCAATTCTCCGGAAATTACAGGTGGGGGGCATCCATTTGCTGCAGAAGCAAGAACAAGGATGTGGTACCCGTTTGATGAGGTTATGATTGAGTTTTTTAAAAAACTTGAGGAGGTATAAGGTGAGGAAGATAAAAATTGCTGTAATTGGAGGTTCGGGGCTTTATGAAATTGATGGCTTGAAAAATGTAGAGGAAGTTGAAATTTCAACCCCTTTTGGAATGCCTTCTGACAGAATTATTTGCGGAGAACTTGAAGGAGTTTCAATTGCATTTCTCCCCAGACACGGCAAGGGACACAAAATTTTACCAACTGAGGTAAATTCAAGAGCGAATTTCTATGCCTTAAAAACTCTTGGAGTTGAGAAGGTAATTTCTGTAAGTGCGTGTGGTTCTTTAAGAGAAGATTTTAAGCCCTGCGATATTGTAATTCCTGACCAGATTTTTGACAACACAAAATCTCGTAAGAACACATTTTTTGGTGGCGGAATAGTGGCGCACATCCAGTTTGCTGAACCTTTCTGCAATAATCTTTCAAAACTTCTTTTTGATTCTGTTAAAGAAACAGGTGCAACGGTTCATAAAGGTGGGACCTATGTTGTAATAGAAGGCCCTCGATTTTCTTCAAAAGCAGAGTCATTCTTTTACCGTTCAATAAAAGCAGACATCATTGGTATGACAGCAATGCCAGAAGCAACATTGGCAAAGGAAGCAGAAATGTGTTATTCAGTTATGGCACATGTTACAGATTATGATGTGTGGAAGGAAGCCGAAGAGGTGAGTGTTGAGAGAGTTGTTGCAAATCTTAATAAAAACACAACCATTGCCAAACAGGCAATAAAAAATCTGCTTAAAAAAGAGTTTGATAGACCCTGCCTCTGTCAACAGGCTCTTTCCAACGCAATAATGACGGCAAAAGAAGTGATGGACGAGGGACAGAAGAAAAAACTTTCCATTTTTATAGATAAATATCTCAAATGAAAAAAGTTATAATTGTAGGTTCTGTTGCTCTTGATTCAATTTCCTCTCCATTTGGAAAAGTTGAAAGAACCGTTGGCGGTTCTGCAATTTATGCTTCGCTTTCTGCAAGTTTATTTTCACCTGCAGGAATTGTGGGTGTTGTAGGGAAGGATTTTCCAAAGGGTTTTTTAAGCAATCTTAAAAGAAGGAAAATAGATACTTCTGGAATAAAATTTGAAAAGGGAAAAACTTTTTTCTGGCGTGGAAAATACTCATGGGATTTAAACACAGCGCATACTCTTGCCACCCAGCTCAATGTGTTTGCAAATTTTAAAGGCGAAATTCCTTCAAATTTCCTTAAAGAGGAATTTCTATTCCTTGCAAACATTGACCCTGTTTTACAATTACAAGTTTTAAAAAGGATGAAAAAATCTGGTGGGGCAAAATTTGTTGCAGGTGATACAATGAACTTCTGGATTGAAAGAAAAAAGGAAGAACTTAAAAGAGTAATATCGTTTTTGGATGTTTTTCTTCTGAATGAGGCAGAGTTAAGGCAGTTTACAGGGCAGCACAACATTTTAAAAGGGATAAAAAAAATTTTTGCGATGAGTAAAAATCTAAAAGGCATTGTCGTAAAAAGGGGAGAATACGGAACGTGTTTTTTTATGAAAAACAGGATGTTTTTTCTCCCTGCTTTTCCTCTGGAAGATGCTGTTGACCCCACAGGAGCAGGAGATAGTTTTGCAGGAACTTTTATGGGGTGGCTTGCAAGCAGGAAGAAAATAAACTGGCAGGAATTAAAGAAGGCAATTGTGTATGGGACAATTGTTGCCTCATTTACAGTTGCAGGATTTGGGACAAAAGGTCTTTTAAGTTTAAAAAAATCAGAAATTAGCAAGAGATACAGAAAGTTTGCTAAAATGGTCCACTTTGAAAAAACCCAGATTTAAAATTGTAACTGCAGAGCTTGCTCTGCCAAAAAAGAGGAAAGTGGAAAGAGGACAGTGGATAGAAAAAAATGACAAATTAAAAATTAAAAATGAAAAATGCAAAATGTAGTTGCAAAGCGAGAGGAGGCTTAAATGCGTATAGGCAGAAATTTTACAAACATGCTTGAAACAGAGTATCTGACAGAGGAAGAAAGAAAGGCATTAAAAGAAGGCAAACTTGAGGTTTCCGATATGGATGCTATGGTTCAGAGTAAATCCAAAAGAGACATTATTCACCAGATAGATGTGATAAATGAAATAGGGCTCAATCACATTGAACTGGATGGAGGGATTCCAAATCCATTTTTGAAGATGTCCGATGAGGAGATTGAAAAAATAAGGGATTATGCCCGCAAAAAAGAAACAACGATTTCACTGCATCTTCCGTATACTTTTGTTGCTGAAAGTGTTGCAACATTTCAGGAAGAAGACAGGGTTCTTGCCTGTGGACTTTTGAAAAGATACATTGATTTTGCTCGAAAAATAGGTGCAATTGCTGTAAACATGCATCCTGGAAGTATTCCATTTTATCAGGCAGTTGGAAAATATCTTGAAATTGTCAAACAGAGTCTGGAAAAGAGTTTACAGGAACTGTGTGAGTATTCCACCTCAAAGAACATAACTTTTCATGTTGAAAACAATACTGCCTTTGATTTCATAGGTGTTGAAAACGAAGAGTTAATAGAGATAATTTCAAATGTTCGCAAAAAAGGTTTTGATGTTAAATACTGTTTTGATATAGGACACTGGTTTACAAGAGGACTTCCTCAATTCGGAAAACAGATTCCCTCCCCACCTGAATCAGTTGTCAATGAAATTCCTGATGAAATGCTTTATGAAGTTCACTTAAATGACTTTTTGATAGAGGGAGACAAATTTGAGTTTCATCCACCTCTGCACAGGCAGAAGGGTTTTTTGAAAAAGGAAAATTTAAAAAATCTTGCCCGCATATTTAAAGAAAAAGGTGTTGAAATTGTTGTTGTTGAAACTGCTGTAAGAGGTATAGATGACCTTCTTGGAAGCAGAAAACTTCTTGAAGAAGAATCCTCGTATCTTGCGGAGGTTTTCAATGTCTAAAATCAACTACATTTTTCTTCTTGGAAGACCTGGCTGTGGAAAAAGCATTGTATTCAGGGAAGTGGCAAAAATGCTTAAAGAAAAAGGATATGATTTTGACTTTAGAAAATTTGATGATTTCCCATTTTTAAAAGAGATGCATGATGAAGATGAAAAGAACAAAAGATATGACAGGTTTGTGCCAACTTCAGATGGTGGATTTAAAGTTATTGACAGCAATGTCTGGGATGAACTCTTAAAAAAGTTAAATGAGGAGATTTTGGAAAATTCATCAGATGGCGGACTTTATGCAGTTGAATTTTCAAGACCGAATTATGTTCACTCTTTAAAACTTTTTTCAAAAGAAATTCTTGAAAGATCGATTGCCATTTATATTGATGCTTCATTTGAGTGCTGTGTAAAAAGAAATGAAGAAAGAACTCGTCGGGCAAAAGAGGAAGGCATTGATGCTCATTTTGTTTCAAGAAAGGAGATGGAGGAAACTTATTTAAAAGATGACAGGGATGAGTTAAAAGAAAACTCTCCGATACCTGTGTTTTTTGTGAAAAATGATTTTGAAACAACCGTTGAGGAAATCAAAGAGCAGGTAAAACCAATAGTTTTTGAAATTCTTGAAAGAAAATGAAAATTCTGGATGAAAGTTTGAGAAAGTTTCCAAAGGTGGACCTTCACTGCCACATAGATGGTTCTGTAAGGGTGGAGACACTTTATGACATCATGAAAAATCAGGTTGAACTTCCCACCCATGACATAAAGGAATTTAAAAAACTTGTTTGTGTTGATTCATCCTGCAGGTCTCTTACGGATTTTTTGAATAAGTTTGAATTTTTTTATCCATATTTGAAAAATCCTGATGTTATGGAAAGAATAACATGGGAACTTGCAGAAGACGCCTTTAAGGAGAACATAAAATACATTGAAATGAGATTTGCTCCCTGCCTTCAGGCAAGTGAAAAGTATTCGCAGGAAGACATTGTAAAGGCAGTTTTAAACGGTTTTAAAAAGGCAAAAAGAGATTTTGGAATTGAAGGTGGAATTATTCTCTGTCTTTACAGGGGGACAAAAGAAGAAGAGTGGCAGGAGACATTTCGTCTTGCAGAAAAATACATCTGCGATGGAGTTGTTGGAATTGACCTTGCAGGTGATGAAAGCAAGTATTCGGCAAAACCTTTTGCCCCATTTTTCCAGAAAGCAAAAGAAATCCGGATTCCTGCAACCGTTCATGCAGGAGAGGCATGGGGGTGGCAATCAGTAAAGGATGCAATTGATTTACTTTTTGCAAAAAGGATAGGGCACGGTATAAGAATTATTGAAAACAGTGTCTTTTTTGAAAGGGTCAGAAATATGAAAATCCCCCTTGAAATATGCATAACGAGCAATGTTCAAACAGAGGTTGTGAAAAGTTATAAAGAACATCCTGTAAAATTTTTCTATGATAATGGTATAAGAGTTACTCTCAATACAGATGACAGGGGGGTTTCTGATATTGACCTCACCCACGAGTGGAAAATTGCTCAGGAGAAGTGCGGCTTTGGACTGGAAGACATTCTTGATATGAACATAAATGCAATTGAAGGTGCTTTTTGTGATGAGAAAACAAAAAACAAAATAAAAGAAAAGATTCAGGAAGAAACCCGCAAAATTTTAAGTAAAGAATAAATAAATTAGTAGAAAAGTTGAAAAGTGAAAAAGGCGACAACCCCCTACTGTTTCTCCCCCCTTAAAGGGGGGAGATTGAGAGGGGGGATTTACGGATGAAATGAAAAATTTGAAATTTACAATATCGCGAAGCGATAGGGAGGTAAAATGAGTTTCAAAGAATCAGAATTCCCGGACTTGATAAAGAAGATTCACGCTCTTTGTGAAAGTTTTGAAGATGTTTCAATTTCAAAAGAAATTCTTGATGAAATAGTTGCACTCTATAACAGAATTCCTCTTTATCCAGGGATAATGTCAATGTGCATTTCAAATTATTTAAAAAAGGGTGGAACTTTTCAGAAAGGTGCAAAAGTTTTTTTTAAACTTTCAGATGGCTATGTGATTGGAAAATTTGAGGGACAAAAAAACGGTAAAATTTTTCTGAAAGATGCTGTAAAGGTGCATAAGGAAAAAGAGATTACACTGGATAAAGAAGAGGTTAAAGAAACGGTTGAAATTAAATCAGATACACTTCGTGCGACATGGCCAACCCTTGTTTTTGAGGAGGAAAAATGAAATACGAAAAAGGTGAAATTCTGATTGTTTCAGGTCCTGCTCAAATTAAAATAAAAAAAGGACTTTGTTCCATCATAGGGGCTGAGTTTCGTGAGGGAGATTTTACAGTTCACAAAGGAAAAAGCATTCCTGTTGAGGTAATGGAAGAATCTCAAATAGAAATTCAGGGAGAGGTGAAAAAGATTCCTCATTCAACCATCCCTGAAAAATGGAAGCAAATCGTTGAAAAATTCTCTTCTGACCTTCCAAAAATAATTCTTGTGCTGGGAGAGGTGGATACAGGAAAAACATTTTTTTCAACTTATCTTGCAAATTCTTTTATAAGCAGGGGTTTTAAGGTTTCAATGATTGACTGCGATGTCGGACAGTCGGACATAGGACCTCCGGGAACAATTGGATTGGCTGTTTTTGAAAAACCTGTTGTTTTTGTTTCAGAACTTAAACCCACCTCACTTTTTTTCCTTGGAAGCCACTCTCCTGGTCTTCACCTTGTCCCTGCGGTTGTTGGGGTTAAGGAACTTACAGAGATGGCAAAAGAGATGTCTGATGTTGTAATAATTGACACCCCTGGCTGGGTTCAGGGAGATGGTGGAAGACTTTTGAGAACTTCGGAAATAGATATTTTAAAACCTGACAAAATAATTCTTCTCCAGAGAGAAAGTGAACTTGAACACCTTGTAAAAAGAGAAAATCCCCAAAAAATAGAAAGGGTTCATGTCTCAAAAAAGGCTACCTCAACTTCTGATGCGGACAGAAAACTCTTGAGGGAAAAAATCGCATCCCAGTATTATCAGAATTTGAAAAAGATAGAACTCAATTTTAAAGATATTGCAACTGACAGGGTTTTCTTTTTAACAGGGCAGAGGATTTATCCAAAATCAGTTTCTGTTTTGTGGGCAGAGCGGCTTTCAGGGTGGGAAGGCATGCTTGCGGTTACAGAAAAACCCTTAACTTTTGAAGAGCAGAAACTTCTCAAAGAAGAATTTAAGGTTTTCAATGTGAGAAACATTCTCACAGGAAAAGAAAAAAATCTTGTTGTTGGTTTGCTGGATAATGAAAAGAACTGCCTCGGTCTTGGAATTATTGAGAAAATTGACTGGGAAAAAGAAAAAATAATTTTACATACTCCTATAAATAAGATTGAAAAAGTAAAAATTGTTCAATTCGGTTCAATAAAGTTTTCCCTTGAAATGAAAGAAGCAGGATTTATTGAACCAGGATATTTTTAAAAAATTAAAAATGACAAATGACAAATGTATATTGGTGGGAAAGTGGAAAGGCAGAAGGAGGAGGAAATGAAAGGTTTTGTTGACAGAATTGAGGAGGGTATAGCAATAATAATTTTTAAAAAGGGTGGCAGGATGGAAGTCCCTGTGAAAAATTTTCCGTTCAGATTGAAAGAAGGGGATTTTCTTGAAATAGAATTGAGAAGAGATGATGAGGAAAAAAAGAGGGTAAAAAAAAGAATTGCTCAAATCCGAAAAAAACTCAAAAAACATAAGTAAAAAAGTATCTGAAAAAACACTTTTAATTTTTCTGGCAATTTTTTTTAATTCCTGCGCTGTTTTCATAGGAGGAAAAAGCACGGCACCTCTTGTTGAAAATGCTTCAAACAGAAAATACCTTCCAACACTTTTAGAAATTTTAAAAAATGCACAGAAAGAGGTTCTTTTTTCACAACTCTATTTCCATATAGACGACACCACAGGGAAAATCATCTCTGTTTTAGATGAACTTACAAGCAGGGGTGTTGATGTCAGGGCAATTCTTGAAGATTCTGTTCAGTGGAACGACAGGTCCTCAAATATTTTAAATGCACTGGGAGTTTATGCGAAATTAGACAGCACTGCTACCTTCAATCATGCAAAATTTTTTGTTGTGGATGGGAAAGTTGTTCTTGTTGGTTCAACAAATCTTTCCTGCATGTCAATTGATAGAAACAATGAGGTAGATGTTCTGATAAAAGACGAAAGAATTGCTGAGTGGTTCAGAGAATATTTTTTTTCTTTGTGGAATCAGATGCCTGCCCCTTCAGGTGTTCGTTCAGGATTTGTTGAGGTAATTCCACCTGGCAAACTGAAAGATGCTTTTGTAAGACTTTTTGATTCTGCAAAAGACAAAATAAAAATCATTATTTACGGGATAAGGATTTATCCAGATGAAAAAGAAAATCCTGTAACAATAACCCTTGACCATCTTAAAAAAGCAAAAGAAAGAGGCGTTGATGTGGAGATTGTTTTTGAAATCAGTGATTATAATGAAAGTTTGAATAAACAGACGCAGGAAGTAAAAAAATATCTTGAAGAAATGTCATTTAAAAACCTGTATTTTGATGACCCAAAAACAATAACGCACGCAAAACTTTTAATTGTTGACGATGCGGTTGTTCTTGGCTCTTCAAACTGGGGCTATGGTGGTTTTTCCCTGTATCGTGAGGCAAATGTTTTGATAGAGGATAAAAAACTTGCTTCTGAATTTTGTGATTATTTTGAAAGAATAAAGCAATAAAACTATAATAATAGTGCCCCCATAGCTCAACTGGATAGAGCACCGGTCTTCGGAACCGGGTGTTAGAGGTTCAAATCCTCTTGGGGGCGAAAAAAATAATAAAGTGACAAAGTGACAAGGTAATAAAGTGATATGGAGACAAGGATTGTAGCTGCAGACCCTTGGTCTGCTCTAGTGATAAGGATTAAGTAGTAAGGATTAAGTGATGGAAAAGATGTGATGAGCCCTCATTACTCATTACTCGTTACTCGTCCCTGTTGTTGAGGAAAGGCGAGAAGGTGAAAAAGAAAATAAACTTTTTACTACTTACTGTTCACCACTTACTACTTACTATATGAGAATGGTGGAAATTTCAGTTGTTATTCCGTGTTATAATGAAGAGGATAAAATCTCTTCCACCATAAAAACAATTGATGACTTTTTAAACAGAAACAATATTTCAGGGGAAATCATTGTTGTGGATGATGGTTCGCAGGACAAAACCTTCTGGGTTGTCCAGAACACAGAAACAAAAAATTCTTTAAAAATTATTTCATACATGCCAAATAGAGGCAAGGGTTTTGCTGTGAAAAAGGGTATGCTTGCTTCAACAGGAAAGTTTGTTCTCTTTACAGATGCGGACCTTTCAACCCCAATAGAGGAATTTAACAAACTTCTTCCCTTTGTAAAACAGGGTTATGATGTTGTGATTGCATCCCGTGCACTTCCATCAAGCCAACTCTCTCCATCCCAGCCCTTTTACCGCAAATTTATTGGATATATCTGCAGGCAGATTGTAAGGGCTTTGCTACTTCCAGAAATAAAAGACACCCAGTGTGGTTTTAAACTCTTTACAAGAAAGGCGGTTGATGAAATTCTTCCATTTATGGAGACAGAGGGGTTTGCCTTTGACATAGAAATGCTTGCAATTGCAAGGATGAAAAATTTGAAGATAAAGGAAGTTGGTGTACTCTGGAAAAACAACCCATCCTCAAAAGTAAACATTTTCAAAGATACAGTAAAAACCTTTTTAGAAGTTATAAAAATTTCTAGAAGAAAATTGTAATGGTGTTTAGCGAATAGCAAATAGCAACAATAGGAATGAGTAATGAGTAACGAGTAATGAGGGTTTGTCAGGATTAAGGATTAAGTTATCGCTTCGCGATATTTTAAATTGCAAATTGTAAATTTTAAATTTCAAATTTCTCATTTTTCATTTTTAATTTTTTATTTTTCATTCGGCACTTAATCCTTACTACTTAATCCTTATCACTAGAGCAGACCAAGGG
>JAGHAG010000101.1 GCA_021161625.1 Elusimicrobiota bacterium | reverse complement strand
GGGAAAAATAAAATACTTAATTCTTAAAGCCCCCAATAAAATCGGGAGCAACTTAATCCTTAATCCTGATAAATACGGTTTTGAAAATTTGAATTTTAGTAATTTGAATTTGTTTAGGATTTGGAATTTAGAGTTTAGGATTTATTTGGTGCTTGGAATTTGGTGCTTGGTTAGTGATTCTGCTTACCGCTCACCATTTACTCTTCACTCTTCACTTTTAGAGAGGAGGTTTTATGAAAGATTTTGTTCATCTTCATGTTCACACAGAATATAGCCATCTTGACGGTATTTCAAGAATTGTAAAAGCCTCATCATTTGGAACTCAACCCGGAGACCTCATAGAAAAATGCAGTGAAGATGGAATGCATGCTCTTGCCATAACAGACCACGGTAACCTTTTTGGGATTGTGGAATTTTATCTGACATGCAGGGAAAAGAATATAAAACCGATTATTGGCTGTGAATTTTATCTTTCAGAAGGAAGCGCTTCTGATATAAAATCGCCAAAGGCAAAAGAAGTATCTCACATTACAATTCTTGCTAAAAATGAAATTGGCTACAAAAATCTGATAAAACTGAATTCCTATTCGTGGATTAAAGGGTTTTATTACAGACCGAGAATTGATATGGATGCACTGGAAAAGTTCAGTGACGGGCTAATTGTTTTAAGCGGCTGCATTAAAGGAAAGGTTGCCTCGTTAATTCTGAAAGACAGGTTTGAAGAGGCAATTACTTTTGCAAAGAAACTGAAAGAGATTTTTGCTGAGGATTTTTACATTGAGGTTATGGACAATGATTTGCCAGAACAGAAAAAAGCAATTCCGCAACTTTGCGAACTTGCAAGACGTCTTGATTTAAAGGTTGTTGCGACAAATGATGTTCATTATTCTTATAAAGAAGATGCCTTTCTTCAGGATGTTGCTCTGGCAATTGGAACCAGAGCAAAATTAGATGACCCGAACAGGTTGAAACTTTCAACACAGGAATTTTATTTAAAAAGTCCTGAAGAAATGGAAAGAGTTTTTGCAGAAATTCCACAGGCAATTAAAAACACAAAGGAAATTGCTGAAAAGTGTAATGTTTCAATGGAGTTTGAAAACTTATACCTGCCTGCCTTCAATCCGCCTGATGGGAAAGATGCATTCCAGTATCTGAAAGAACTCTGCAACAAAGGGCTTAAAGAGAAATATCCCCGAGTTACAAAAGAGGTAAAAGAACGCCTTGAAAAAGAACTTTCTGTTATAAAGAAAATGGGTTTTTCGTCCTACTTTTTAATTGTATGGGATTTTATCAATTATGCCAAAACCAATGGAATTTATGTGGGACCTGGACGGGGTTCAGGGGCAGGTTCAATTGTTGCCTATCTTTTAAATATAACAGGAGTTGACCCCATCAAATATGGGCTTCTTTTTGAAAGATTTTTAAATCCTGGAAGAATTACACTTCCGGATCTTGATATTGACTTTGAAGATATTTACAGAGACAGAGTAATTGATTATGTAAAGCACAAATATGGTGAAAATGCGGTTAGTCAGATAATTACTTTCAACACGCTTGGCGCAAGAGGTGCTGTCAGAGATGTTGGCAGAGTTATGGGGCGGAGTGTTTCTGAATGTGACAGAATTGCAAAAATGATTCCCATGCATATGAGCATAGACGATGCCCTCACACAAATTCCTGAATTGAAAAAAGAAGCAGAAAAAAATCCAAAAATAAAAGAACTGCTTGACATTGCAAAAAAATTAGAGGGACTTAAAAGGCATTACGGAGTTCATGCTGCAGGGGTTGTAATAACCCCGGGAGAGATTACAGATTTTATCCCGATTGCAAAAGCAAGGAAGGGAGGAGTGATTTCCCAGTTTGAAGGTGATTATCTCATAAAATTAGGACTTCTTAAAATGGATTTTCTGGGATTGAAGACCCTTACAGTAATAAGGCACACGGTTGAAATGATAAAAGAATCCCGGGGAATTTCCATTGACATAGAAAAAATTCCCCTTGATGATAAAAAAACATTTGACCTTTTAGGCAGAGGGGAGACATTTGGAGTTTTTCAGGTGGAAAGTTCAGGCATGCAGGACATTTTGAGAAAAATGAAACCAACAGTTTTTACTGACCTTGCCGCTGTGCTTGCCTTATACAGACCCGGTCCCTTAAATGCCGGGATGGTTGAGGAATTTATTGAAAGGAAACACGGTAAAAAGAAAATTGAATACCTACATCCAGCTCTGGAAGATATTTTAGAAGAGACCTATGGAATTATTCTCTATCAGGAACAGGTTATGATGATTGCGCAGAAACTTGCAGGATTTTCTCTTATTCAGGCAGATATTTTGAGAAAGGCAATGGGTAAAAAAATTTTATCAGAAATGGAAGCCCAGAGAGAAGCATTTATAAAAGGATGTGTTAAAAACGGGGTTGATGAAAATCTTGCAGAAAAGATATTTGAACTTCTGGCGCATTTTGGTGCTTATGGCTTTAACAAAAGCCATTCAACTGCCTATGCATTTATTTCCTATCAGACCGCTTATCTCAAAGCCAATTACCCGACTGAATTTATGACAGCACTTTTAAATTCTGTGATAGGGGATGAGGATAAAACCTATAAATATATTCTGGAAGCGCAGAGAATGTTAATAAAAGTCCATCCACCTGACATAAATGAAAGTTTTACTTACTTTAAAATGAAAAGCGAAAAAGAAATTTTGTTCGGACTTCTTGCAATAAAAAATACAGGAGAAAAAGGACTGGAAGACCTTGTTAAAGAAAGGGAAAAAAATGGAAAGTTTAAAAATTTTGATGATTTTGTTATAAGAATGCAAAAGTTCCAGAGTTTCAATAAAAGAATGCTTGAATTTCTCATAAAAGCAGGAGTTTTTTCCAGATTTGAAAAAAATCCTGATGTGCTTCTTCAAGACCTTGACAGGAAAATTTCAAATGCAGAGCAGTATTTTAAACAGATTGAATCAGGACAGCAGTCGCTTTTTGATAGTGGAATTTCCGATACCCAGCCTTTAAAAAGAATCGCATATTCAGAATCTGAAAAATTAAAGCATGAAAAAGAAGCGCTTGGTTTTTATTTTACAGGGCATCCCCTTACAAGAGGTGAAAAGTATTACCGATATTTGCGCACAGCCACAATAGAAAATCTCAAAGAATTAAAGAACTCCAATCATGTTATTGTCGGTCTGATAAAGGAAATAAAGCACACAAAACTCAGGAAAGGTGGCGAAATGACAGTTTTAAGGGTGGAAGACCTTACAGGCATGATTGAAGTAATCTGTTTTAAAGACAGATTAAATGAAAACCATCCTGAATTAAAAACAGATTCAATTGTTGTGCTCAAGGGAACTGTTTCCAAAAGTCAGTTTGGATTGCGTCTTATGGCAGAAAAAATTTATTCTCCAGAAGAGGCATTTAAGAGACTTACAAAAAAACTCTCCATAGAATTTATGACAGCAGGTCTTAAAGAAGATTTTGTTAAAGAAGTGGCAAATGTTTTGAAAAAGCATCCAGGAAATACATCGGTCAGCCTTATCCTTGTAACAAATAAAGGTGAAAAATGGGAGTGGGGGACTGAGATAAATGTTGAAGTTACACCAAAACTGCTTGACAAGATAAGTGAAATGACAGGCGAGGACTCCTGGACCCTGGAAGTGTAGAAAGAGTGAATTCCCCTAAAAAAAGCCCCAAAAATACAAAAAGTAACCCAAAAACTGAAAGAATAGGCACTTGAAAAATACAGATTGAAATGATAAATTAGGAAGTAAAAAAATAAGTAGGGGTTATCTGCAATTATGAATTTAGTGACAATACAAGAAGCGGCAAAATGGGCATCAATACATTTAGATAAAAGTGTAACTATTTCTAATATATCATATCTAATACAATATGGTAAGATAAAAAAGTATTCAAATAATGGCTGTACCCTTATAGATATAAAAGATTTAGAAAGATATTATAAGACATATCATGGAAAAAGAGAATTAAGTTGGAAAAAGAAATTAG
>JAGHAG010000090.1 GCA_021161625.1 Elusimicrobiota bacterium | reverse complement strand
GGAAAAGGTAATTGTTACAAACTCAATTCCTCTTAAAAAAGCATCGGAAAAAATTGAGGTTCTTTCTGTGGGGAAACTTTTTGCTTCTGCAATTGAAAGAATCCACCACGAAACCTCAATCTCAGATTTGTTTAAATTGTAAACTACTGCTGGGCTTCTTTTTTCTGGTTGTCACTTTTTTCGGTTTTTCCCTGCTCTTTTTCTTTTTCTGAAACATAATTCAATTCTAAATCTGTAAGAACGCTTTTTAAAAGTTTCTCTTCTTCTGCATCCAGGTTGCCCTTGGTCTTTTCCTTAAGCATCTCAAGAATGTCTATCACAACTTTTGCCTGTGCGAGATTTTTCTCTGTCTTTCCTGTCTGCGGATTTGAAATTTTCCCAAGATGAATCCAGCAGGAATTTTGAAGCATAAAAACAAGCGCAAAAAATTCAGAATTCATTTTTTACCCCCGATAACTTCAACAAACTTTTCAATTCTTTTTATGCAAACCTCTTTTCCCAGAAATTCACACATTGCAAAAAGAGAAGGTCCCCATTTTCTTCCTGAAAGAGCCCATCTCAAAGGATGAAAAACCTCTTTTGTTCTTAAATTTTGCTCTTTGCAAAACTCTCTCACCTTCCTCTCTATTTCCTGTGCTTTAAAATCAGAAATGTTTTTTAGAATCTCTTTTAACTTCAGTAAAATTTCAGGTTTTTCAAATTCAAGCACTTCTTTGTAATCTATCTCATCAGCAAAAAGAAATCCTATCAAAACAGGAATGTCTCTTAACTTTTTTATTTTCTCTTTTTCAAGTTCTATTGCTTTTTTTAAAAATCCTTCAGGATAAACATCAAGACCTGCTTCCTTTAAAATTTTATAACTTCTCTTAAAAATCTCCTCTGCTGAGAGTTTCTTTAAGTGCTGGATATTGAGCCACAGAAGTTTGTTTTCATCAAATATAGCAGGAGAAGTATTCACTCTTGAAAGGGAAAACTTTTCAATAAGTTCTGGGATTTCAAAAAAATTCTGGCTATCCTGCGTCCCCCATCCAAGAAGGGCAAGATAATTTACCATTGCCTCTTTTAAAAATCCTTCATCCTCATATTCCAGAAGAGACCTTGCGCCTTTCCTCTTTGAAAGCCGTGAGCCATCCACATCTAAAATCATAGGCAGATGTGCAAAATTCGGGATTTCCCATGAAAACGCCTCATAAATCAAAATCTGCTTTGGTGTGTTTGAAATATGGTCTTCTCCTCTTATCACATCCGTTATTTCCATTAAATGGTCATCAACAACACAGGCAAAATTGTATGTGGGAGAGCCTGTTGCCCTTAAAATTACAAAATCCTTAATATCATCGGAATTAAAAGAAATTTCTCCTCTCACCAAATCAACAAATGTAATTTTTTTCCCCTGAGGAACCTTAAATCTCACAACAGGCTGTCTTCCTTCTGCCCTTAATTTTTCCCTTTCTTTAACTGATAGATTTCTGCATCTGCCATCATACCCAATGGGTTTTTTCTCCTTCATCTGCTTTTTTCTCATTTCTTCAAGTTCCTCCTGGGTGCAAAAACAAAGATATGCTAAATCCTTTTTTAGAAGTTCATCTGCAAATTTGCTATAAAAGTTTTTCCTCAATGTCTGAAAATAAGGGCCATAATCGCCTCTGGAAAGAATTTGCTCATCCCCTCTTTCATTTTTTATGATAAAGGGCCCCTCATCCCATTTTATGCCAAGATATTTCAAGCCGTTTATTATTGACCTTATTGAATGGACAGTTGAACGGACTTCATCTGTGTCTTCAATCCTTAAAATGAATTTGCCCCTGTGATTTTTTGCATAAAGCCAGTTATAGAGAGCAGTCCTTGCGCTTCCTATATGAAAATAGCCAGTTGGTGAAGGGGCAAAACGAACTCTGACACTCATTACTCAACAACTTTATTTAGTGGGTATTCAATTATTCCACATGCCCCTGCTTTTCTTAAAACTGGTATCAAATCCCTTGCTTTTTTCTCTGGAATTATAACCTCAAGTGCTATCCAGTTTTCATCAGCAAGATGAGAGATGGTCGGCTTTTTCAGGGCTGGAAGAAGATTTAGAATTCTCAAAAGATTTTTTCTTGGAGCATTCATCTTTAAACCAACCATATCTTTTGCTCTTAATGCTGCTTTTAAAAGAAGGGCTAAATTTTCCATTTTTTCCCTTTTCCATCTGTCTTTATATGCTTTGTAACTTGCAACAAATCTTGTTGTTGAAACAAGCACCTCATCAATTATCCTTAAACCATTTCTTTTTAAGGATTCCCCTGTTTCTGTGAGTTCAAAAATTGCATCTGCAAGGGTTCCTGCTTTTGTCTCTGTTGCACCCCATGAAAAATCAACTTCTGCATTTATTTTATTCTTCTTTAAATATCTTTTCAAAACATTTACAAGTTCTGTTGCAATTCTTTTTCCTTTAAGGTCAGACAACTTTCTGATTGGTGAATTCATCGGCACAGCAATCACCCATCTGGCTGGCTGAAAGGAACTTTTTGAGTAGCAAAGTTCACAAATTTCTTTAACTTTAAGTCCGCTTTCTAAAATCCAGTCATATCCTGCAAGACCGCAGTCAACAATCCCATCCACAATGTATTTTGCCATCTCCTGCGGTCTTATCAAAAGCACATCAAGTTCTTCATCATCACAGGTCGGCTTGTATGACCTTGAATGCCTTAAAATTTCAAAACCTGCTGATTTAAAAAGAGTAATTGTGGACTCCTCAAGCGAACCCTTTGGAATTCCAATCTTTAATTTCTTCATAAATCACCTCTTTT
>JAGHAG010000028.1 GCA_021161625.1 Elusimicrobiota bacterium | reverse complement strand
GGCGTCAGGGACGCTCGCGTGAGATGGCTCGCTCTCCGTCCGCTGCGGACTTATTGTTGAATTCCTCGCTCCCAGAGCCCTGCCTGCCAGAAACCACTCACTTAATCCTTAATCCTGATACCCTTCATTACTCATTACTTATCCCTCAACATTACAAACATTTCATTATTTACCTGTTTTTGATATAATCAGAATTATGGAGACAATTCTTGCAATAATTGTTTTGTTCTTTTCGGTGATTGTGCATGAAGTTGCACATGGATATACTGCTTTGAAATTGGGAGATGACACTGCTTATGTAATGGGACGGCTCACTCTCAATCCTGTTCCCCATATAGACCCATTTGGCACAATAATTCTGCCTTTAATTCTGATTTTAACAGGTTCTCCACTGGTTATTGGATGGGCAAAACCTGTGCCTGTAAATCCTTTCAATTTTGTGTATCCAAGAAAGGACTTTGCAAAAGTCGGAGCCGCTGGACCTCTTTCTAATCTAACCCTTGCCTTGCTTTCTTCCCTTATCCTTCTTGGTTTAAATCTCCTTCGTGTTTCTCATTCTTTTCCTTTGATTGTATTGCTTTTTAAATATGGCATTTTCATAAATGTTCTTCTTGCTATTTTCAATCTCATACCAATCCCGCCTCTTGATGGTTCAAGAATTCTTTCAGGAATTCTTTCTGCAGAAAAGGCATATCAGTATGAAAGGATGTTCAGGATGGGCCCGTTTTTTATTTTTATTATACTCATTGTTCTGTGGCCATATATTCTGAAATTAACATATTTTATTTCCGGGTTTTTCTTTTCAATTGCAAATATAGGGATGTGAATATGAGCAAAAAAAGAATTCTTTCAGGCATGAGACCCACAGGTGCAATGCATATAGGGCACTATTTCGGTGCTTTGAAAAACTGGGTCAATCTTCAGGATACCTATGAAACCTTTTATATGGTTGCAGACTGGCATGCCATGACAACTGTTTATGATGAAACCCACAACATTCCCCAAAACACAATTCAGATGTTAAAGGACTGGATTGCCTGCGGGATTTCCCCTCAAAAAAGCGTAATTTTCAGACAATCCGATGTCCCGGAACATACAGAACTTTTTCTAATTCTTTCTATGATAACCCCTCTTGGCTGGCTTTTAAGATGCCCCACATATAAAGAGCAGCTTCGGGAAATAAAAAATCACGACATAAACACCTACGGATTTTTAGGATATCCTGTTCTTCAGGCAGCAGATATTCTCATATATAAAGCAGAAGTTGTTCCTGTAGGAGAAGACCAGGTCCCTCATCTGGAACTCACCCGTGAAATTGCAAGAAGGTTCAACAGTTTGTATGGAAAATTCTTTCCTGAACCGCAGGCAATTCTTACAAAATCTCCAAAACTTCTTGGATTTGATGGCAGAAAAATGTCAAAAAGTTATGGCAATGCTCTGGACCTCACAGACGACGAAAAAACAATCCTCAAAAAAATCAAGCAGATGATAACAGACCCATCAAGAATTCATACAACTGACAAAGGGCATCCTGAGGTTTGCAGTGTCTACCAGTACTGGAAGGCGCTTGATGAAAAGGAAACTGAAATTGCCACACTCTGCAGAGAAGCAAAAATCGGTTGTGTTGAGTGCAAAAAAAGACTTGCTGTAAAAATTTCAAAATTTCTAAAACCCTTTCAGGAGAAAAGAAAAAAAATAACCGAAACTCAAATAAAGGAAATCCTTGATGAAGGAAAAGAAAAAGCAAGCGCAATTGCGAAAAAAACAATTTCTGAACTCAGGGAAATTTTAAAAATATGAGTTATGTTGTAAACCTGGAAGTTTTTGAAGGACCTCTTGACCTTCTCCTGTGGCTTGTTCAAAACAACAACTTGGACATATACGACATTGAAATATCAGAAATAACATCACAATTTTTGAAATACATAGAACAAAATCCGCCCAATCTTGAAGTTGCAGGAGAATTTCTCTCAATGGCATCTTATCTTTTAAGATTAAAAGCAAAATTGCTTCTGCCAAAGGAAAGCGAGGAATTTCAACAAGCTCTTGAAGAAAAGAAAAATCTGGAAGAGCGCCTAAAGGTGTGGAAAAAAATCAAAAAGGCAAGGGAATTTCTTATTGAAAGATTTGAAGAAAGGAAATATCTTCTTTCCAGAGACGAACCTGTGGGCTTTGAAGTTGAAGAAAGAACAATTTTAAGTATTTTTGACCTTCTTGAAATTTATAAACAGATTCAGATAAGAAACCGTAAAAATCGGGAACTTATTCTGGGGCCTGAAATTTATCTTGACGATGTCTTAAACGAACTTTCAAAAGAAATTGAGGAAAGAAAGAAACTGGGTTTCTTTGAAGTTGCAAAAAAAAATCCAATCCGTCTTTATGTTGCGGTTTTATTTCTGGCAATCCTTGAGATGGCAAATAGAAAATTTGTTAAAATTCGGCAAAGGCAACCTTTTGCAGATTTCATTATAGAAAAAGCAAATGGACAATACAGAACTTAAAAACATAATTGAAGCCATGCTTTTTATAAGCGGAAGCGGTGTTAGTGCGCAGAAAATTGCATCTATTACAGAAGAGGAACTTTCAAAAGTAAATTCTGTCTTATCTGAAATTGAAAAGGAATATGCCCAGAATCACGGAATTTTTCTTGAAGAGGTTGGTGGAAAATGGAAATTTACAACAAAACCCCAGTATGCTCCGTGGCTTTTGAAACTCTATCCATGGAAAGGAATTTTAAAGATTTCACCATCACAGCAGAGGTTCTTTCAATAATTCTCTATCACCAGCCCATCACAAAAGCCGAAATAAATGAAATAAGGGGAGTTGATTCAAGCGGACCCATTGCAACCCTTCTCAAACATTCCCTTATAAAAATCAGTGGCAGAAAAGATGTCCCGGGAAGACCACATCTTTTGCGTGTCAGCGAAAAATTTTATAGTGTTTTTGGAATAAAAGATGCCTCTGATATTCCCTCTCTGGATGAACTTGAAGCAGAAGAAATTATTGAGGAGGAAGAATTATGAAAGAAATCAGCCGTATAAGGAAAAAAATTGATAAAATTGACCAGATAATTTTGAAAAATCTTCTGGAACGTCTCTCCATTGCACGGGAAATTGCAAAAGTAAAAAAAGAAAAAGGCATTGAAATATATAAAAGCAGCAGGGAAGAAAAAATTATAAAAAACCTCCTTAAAAAAACTCCTCAGGATGATGCAAAAATTATTGAAGGCATCTTCAGAAATATTATCTCATCATGCAGAAATATTCAGCGCACTTTAAACATCTCTTTTTTAGGACCAAAAGCAACATTCACTCATCAGGCATCACAACTCATATTTGGAAAATTCTGCAATTACACCCCGGCTCTTTCAATAGCAGATGTCTTTGAGGATGTTGAAACCGAGAGGGCAGATTACGGGGTTGTGCCTGTTGAAAATTCAACAGAAGGGATGGTAAGTGCCACTCTGGACATCTTTATAAACTCTCCTTTAAAAATCATAAATGAGGTTTTTCTTCCGATTACCCTCTGTCTTATTTCAAAAGAAAAAGACATACAAAAAATAAGAAAAATTTACTCCCATGCTTCTGCATTTGGTCAGTGCAAGAGTTTTCTTGCAGAATTCTTCCCGAATGCACAAAAAATTGAAGCGTACAGCACAGCAGAAGCTGTAAAAATTGCATCAGAAGAAAAAAATTCAGCAGCAATTGGCAGTAAATTTGCAGCCCAACTTTACAATCTAAATGTTCTCAAACAAAACATTGAAGACCTCTCTGAAAACTACACAAGGTTTTTTGTTCTTGGAAGAAACCTCGCACAGCCGTCAGGTGAAGACAAGACATCAATTCTTTTTTCATTAAAAGACAGACCCGGAGCCCTTCATGATTCCCTTTCTCCTTTTAAAAAAAGAAATATAAACCTCACAAAAATTGAATCCCGACCATCAAAAAGAAAACCATGGGAATACTTCTTTTTTGTGGACTTTTTTGGACACATCAAGAATAAAAAAATAAAAGATGCGATAGGGGAACTTGAAAAACACTGTGACACAATAAAAATTCTGGGCTCTTATCCTGTGGGAAAAATCTTATGATTAAGCCGAGGAAAACTGTAAAAAACTTTGCTCCTTACATTGCAGGAAGACCTATTGAGGAAATAAAAAGAATTTACAAACTTAAAAAAGTTATAAAACTTGCCTCAAATGAAAACCCATATCCTCCACCTAAATCTGTCCAAGATGCAATTAAAAATTATGCAGGCGCTGTAAACAGGTATCCTGATTCAAATGGCTGGCAACTTAAAAAAGCAATTGCAAAAAATTTTGGTGTAAAAATTTCAAATGTTTTTCTGGGAAACGGAACAGATGAAATCATAGAAATCCTTGCAAAGGCATTTCTTGAAAAAACAGATGAGATAATTGTAAGCAAACATGCTTTTATAAGATACAAAATGGCAGCGGATTTGATGGATGCAAAAACAAAAACAATCCCTATGACCCCCCACCAGGACACTGGTGGGGGGTTTACACACGATTTGAAAAAAATGGCACTCTCTGCAACTAAAAAAACAAAATTTATTTTTATTGCAAATCCAAACAATCCAACAGGAACCTACAATACAAATTCCGAGATAAAAGAAATGTTTGAAATCCTTAAAAAAAAGAAACTAAATCCTGTGGTTGTTTTTGACGAAGCATATCACGATTTTGTTGAAGCAAAGGATTATTCTTCTGCAATAAATTATTTTAAAAAAGGGATGAAAAACATCTGTGTTTTAAGGACTTTTTCAAAAATTTTTGCATTAGCAGGCTTGCGTCTTGGATTTGCAATTGGAGATGAAAAAATCTTTGAAATTCTTGAAAGGATAAGACCTCCTTTTAACACAACACTTCTCTCTCAAAAAGCAGGAATCTGTGCCATAAGAGAAAAAAATTACATCAAAATAATAAAGAAAAGAATTCTTTCAGAAAAGAAAAAACTCTTAAAAAAATTAGAAATTTCAGGTTTTGAGGTTATCCCCTCACAGACAAATCTTCTGCTTGTAAATGTCAAAAACGGAAGAAGTGTTTTTAAAAAACTTCTTGAAAGAGGCGTTATTGTAAGGGCAATGGATGAGTATGAACTTCCACAGTATATCAGAGTTACAATTGGAACACCTCATGAAAACAGGATTTTCCTGAGGGAACTCTTACATTTAAAAAAAATGAAAAATGAAGAATAGTTCACAGCTCATAGTTCATAGAGGTTAGTGGAAAGAGGTGATAAAGTGATATGGAGACAAGAAAAAAAGTGGATAGAGGATAGAGG
>JAGHAG010000059.1 GCA_021161625.1 Elusimicrobiota bacterium | reverse complement strand
TCTTTATAGAGGAAAAAAGCTTGGCAGAAATAGGGTTGTTTTATGGGAAAAAGGTTAAACCCATCCCGCCCTTTTACAAAGGGCGGGATGCCCGCAGGGCCGCCCAGCCCTCTATGCTTGAGAGATAAAGTTAAAGAGATATAAGAATGCTTGGAGAAGGGTAAATGCGGATTAAAATCGTGTTGCTCAGAGGGCTGGGCGGGGTTAACCCCGCCCTATCACAGATAGGGCGGTCAGAATGACAGATCACAGCCCATTTCTTAATAGGCTGGACCCAGCCCTTTGGAAAAAGGGCTGTGGTTTTTCTAATGAAAAATCTGGGTTCAATGAAAATTTTGAAGTTAAAGCAGGAAGAAAAATTGCACGAAATGTTCTTGACCTTATATTTAACACGCCCATGGTAAAACTGAACCGTGTTGTAATAGAAGGTGGGGCAAATGTTTATGCAAAACTTGAAGCATATTCTCCTGGTGGCAGTATTAAGGATAGAATTGCCCTTTCAATGATAGAGGATGCAGAAAAAAAAGGAATTCTAAAAAAGGGTTCAATCATTGTTGAACCAACAAGTGGAAATACAGGAATAGGAATTGCTTTAATAGGGGCTGTAAAAGGATATAAGGTTATTCTGACAATGCCTGAATCAATGAGCATTGAAAGAATTTACATTCTAAAAAGTTTCGGTGCAGAGGTTGTTTTAACTCCTGCTTCTGAAGGGATGAGTGGAGCGGTTAAAAAGGCAGAGGAAATCCTCAAAAAAAACAAGAATGCCTATATGCTTGAGCAGTTTAAAAATCCTGCAAATCCTCAAATTCATAAAAAAACGACTGCACAGGAAATTTTGAACTGTCTTGGAGAGAAAATTGATGCATTTGTTGCAGGGGTTGGGACAGGTGGAACAATTACAGGAATTGGTGAGGTGTTAAAAAAGAAAATTGCCAATGTAAAAATAATTGCTGTTGAACCTGAAAACTCTGCTGTTCTTTCAGGAAAACCTCAAGGTCCACACAAAATTCAGGGGATTGGAGCAGGATTTATTCCTGACATTTTAAATCAGGATGTTATAGACGAAATAATAACTGTAAGAGATGAAGATGCTTATAAAATGGCTCAAAGGATATCAAAAGAAGAGGGTATTTTTTGCGGAATTTCTTCAGGAGCAAATTGTTTTGCTGCATTGAAAGTTGCAGAAAAACTCGGCAAGGGAAAAAATATCGTAACTGTTTTTCCAGATACAGGTGAGAGATATTTCAGTGTCCGTCAATACTTTGAAATGTAGAGATAAGATGTGTATGTGAAGGAAAAGAAGAAAAACTCAGAAGTCAAAGATTGAAATATTTATTGTCAAAGTTCAAAGAGTTTAGTCAGAAAAATCAGGGAAAAAAGCCCAAAGAGAGATAAATATTTTCCCGCATGAAAAGTTGCAGGACTATATAAAAACAAAATCCTGTGTTTTCCTTTTTTCAAACGAACCGCTCTTAAAACATAGTTTGCACGGTAAATCTTACTTCTATTGCCATCAATAAAAACTTTCCATCCTAGATAAAATGTATCCGAAAGGACAAGAAATCCCTCCTTTTTCAAATCTGCGCTTATTAAAATTTTCTCATTTTCATACAAAACGATTTCTGCCCTGCCCTTTATATTCTCATAATTCTTCTTATCGGGCTTATCTGTGTCAATCAAAATAACTTCTTTTAAGGGATGGAATTTGTTTGACTTTATGTATTTGAGAATATCCTGCTCCTTCATAAATTTTGCACTTTCAGGAATAAAAACTCTTGGTAGAAACTTTTTATTTCTGTAAACTTTTACCTCTCCGTTTGAAATCAGACACAGGTCAGGAGTTTTTATTTCTTTTCTGCTGAAAATGTATTTCACACCAAGCATTGAAAGAAGATTTATTCTTTCTTCAATATCAGGATACAAAAAACAACTTCTTAAAAACTCGCTGTACCATTTTACTCTTAATGGTTCTTCTCCTGCAACACCAAAAATTTTATAAACAAGATTCAGATTCCCGTATAAGTTATCCTTCCAGTTTATCCAGTATTCAAACCAGTTGCGCCCATGAGAACGCCTTGTGTTTTCAGCATCATAGGTTAAAAATACCCTGTGTAATCCTCTGTCATTCAAAAGCAATTTTGTCTTTTTTCCATAAACCCTGAAAATATCATCATTTATTGTTGAGTTAAACTTTCCTGTAACAGAGAAAAGTTCCATAAATGTTAGACATAAAACCAGCAATTTAATCCCGCTTTTTGCCTTTAATTTTTCAAGCCCCAGTCCTGCAAGAATTGATATTGCAAAAACCGTGAGAATATTCATTGTTGCAGGAAACCTGAAAGCATTTATCAGAGGAAAATTTTTGAAAATTCTAAAAAAGGGATTGTTTTTGCCGGTTATGAGAAAAATTGAAATGAAAAAAATGGCGTAAAAAAACTTTTTTTCTTTAAACCTGCTTTTCAGAGAATAAAAACAAAACAAAAAAGCAAAAATACCGACATAGCAGGCATAAGCCCAGTCATTTGAACTGTAACTTTGAAAGGGATTTATAAACCTCAAAAAATCTTTTAAGGCAAAAGAGTTGAGCATACGAATGGAAAAAGGAACTCCTGAAACCCTGTGGGAGTTTAAAAAAAGCTCTATAGACGGAATAATTTGAATTGCTGAAATTAAAAAAGAAAGAAAAACACCGTAAATAAAAATCAAAAAGGGTTTTAAGGATTTTTTTTCAAAAACACCAAACAAAGCATAGATGGAAAATGCGAAAATTTCGTAAAAAACCCTCTGGGGATGTCCTGAAAAAAACTGCAAAGCAAGAAAAAGAGCAAAAAAGTTTGCAAACTTAAATTTCTCAAAGGATTTTTTTAAAAAGAGAAAAACAAGAGGAAAAAGGGCATAAACCCCGAGTTCACTTAAAATTTCAGCCCTTACAACAGCAAAACCATTAAAGGCATAAATAATTGCTGAAAAAACCGAAGCATAAATTTCTACTCTGTATTCCCTCATCAAAAGGAACATAAAAAAACCTGCAAGAACAAAATGAAGAACAACATAAATTTTGTAAGCAATTACAAAATCAAAAACATAGAAAAAGGCATTTAACGGATAAAAAATTCCGCTCTGCATATTTGCCATAAACGGCATTCCAGAATAATTGTAAGGATTCCAGAGAGGGATTTTTCCAGTTCTTACAACATCTGAAGCAAAAATTTTCCATGGATAATGCTCGGTCATTAAATCTGCAATGAAGAAGGTGTTTTTCAAAAAAACAATCCTGTAGAAAAAAAGCAGACTTAAAACAAGAAAAACAAAAATAAAAAAATAGTTCTTGTTTTCAAGCCCTAATTTTTTATTTCCCATTTGGCACTTAATCCTTACCACTGATTCTTGCATTTGTCATTTTTAATTTGTCATTCCTGACTTGATCAGGAATCCAGAAAACGGAAGTCAGAAGTCAGGTAAAAATAGATTCCTGCTTTCGCAGGAATGACATACTGCCTTTCCTCTGTCCTCTTTCCACTTTCCTCTTTTTGGCAGACCAGGGGTCTGCAGCTACATTTCTTCTTAAATAAATTCCAAGCACCAAATTACAAGCACCAAACAAATTCAAAATCCTAAATTCTAAATCCTAAACAAATTCAAATTACCAAATTTCAAATGTCCCAAACCGTATTTATCAGGATTAAGGATTAAGT